>JAKBAZ010000002.1 GCA_021826255.1 Actinomycetes bacterium | reverse complement strand
ACGTCAGGTGGCCCGAGGAGAGGTGCTCATTGCGCCCGAGCAACTCACTCGAGTTCTCGCCCGCCTTCCCCACGCCACAGCCCCGCTGCACTCCACCTTGAGCGAGCGAGAACTCGAAGTCTTGCGTTTAATGTCCGAAGGCCTTTCGAGTCGCGCCATGGCCGAACGCCTTTTTCTGAGTATCAATACCGTGAGGAACTACTCCCAAGCAGTGCTGACCAAACTCGGAGCTCACTCGAAGCTTGAAGCAGTGGCGCTCGCGGTGAAGTCGGGGATCATCAACGTCCCCGGGGTGTAGGCACTGTCTCTCAACCGTCGGCGAACCATCTCGAGTCGAAGGACGCTTCAGGGTCAGCCACCCGGGCTGTGCCCGAGCACCGTTGACGAACTAGTTCACCGAGGGAAGCGAGAGGGAGTTGAGGGTCGCGAGGAGTTCGTCGTCCAAAACGAGAGTCGTCGCTCCCATATTCTCCTCGAGGTGATCGACTCGAGAGGTTCCCGGAATTGGAATCACCACGGGTGAACGGTGAAGTAGCCAGGCGAGAGAAAGTTGGGCCACACTCACGCCCCGAGATGACGCGAGCGAGTCCAGCACTCCTCCGGGGCGAGCCAACTCCCCGGACGCCATGGGGTACCACGGAATGAACCCGAGGCCCCGAGACTCGCAGTACTCGAGAACCTCCTCACTGTGGCGGGAAGTCACGTTGTACAGATTTTGCACGCTCGAGAGCGGAACAATCTCTTCAGCTCGTTGAATGAGGTCGACCGACACCTCGGAGAGGCCGACGGCTCGCACTTTGCCCTCGTCCAGAAGCTCTCTCAGGAGCCCGAACTGCTCCTCCGCCGGTACCGTGGGGTCCACTCGGTGGAGTTGGAACAGATCGAGCGACTCTTGACCGAGACGCCGGAGCGAGAGCTCACACTGCTGGCGCAGATACTCCGGGCGCCCACAGGGAATCCAGCGACCCGGACCCGGACGAACCTGTCCGGCCTTCGTGGCAATCCGGACCTCGCCGTAGGGGTGCAGTGCGTGTCGAATCAACTCCTCAGAGACCTCGGGGCCGTAGGCGTCAGCCGTGTCAATGAAGTCGACTCCCAACTCGACGGCCCGCCTGAGGACCGCTATCGCCCCGTCACGGTCGTGCGGGTAACCCCACACCCCCGGACCGGTAATTCTCATCGCCCCGAAGCCGAGTCGATGAATGGTCTGATTCGAGAAGGTGAACGTCGAGGTCACGGCGCCTCCTGAGTACTCGGGCGAAAGGTTGTTCGCTTCACGTCAACGGTAGCGTTACAAAGGCCTCGTACTCGCGCGCGATCCATGGCAGGTTGGGGTCGAAACATCCGACCAAGGAACATCCAGCCCCACTCCGCTTCTGGTCGAGTGCCAAACCACCCGCCAACTCGCTCGAGGTATACCGATCGCGGCGCCGACCCGGTGGAGTTGCTACGCGGTGAGTCCGGAGCGAACAATCCACCGCAGAATCGCACTCAAGTCGTTGACGTCACGAGCCGCCGACCCGCCCTCGACGCTGCCGACGAGCGACACGATGCTCTTCGAGTCCCGGGGGGCGACCTTGACTCGTCCGGTGAAGGAGGTGAAGGAGCCACCCGTCGCTCGTTGGCGCCACGACACCTCCACGACGACCGCGCCGTGCTCGACGAATCGCGGGGGTCCCACTACAACCGCGTAGGGGTACGTCTGGCCACACGCCATCGCGATCACCGTCTCCAACCACAACTCCGGTCGGCCCCGAAACAGTCGCACCACTCGGGCGAGTTCGTAGGGCGCCTCCAAGGACACCTCTACCTGGCGCATTCCCACTCCCGTCGTTTCCAACACGTCCATAGAACAAGAGTAGAAAGGACGACCGGACGGGCACTAGGTGCAAATGCACTTAATACGTCGGCCACGAGGGATTATCGTTTTCAACGAATTAATTAGATACTACACTTATTACACTATGAATGAAATCGGGAGCGAGTTCGGCGAATTTGTCGAGGCTCTCGTCACGGCCAGTCGTGCGTTGGTCGCTATCGCCGCTCGATCTCTCGCCGGGATCGAAGAGGATGTCACGCTTCCTCAGTACCGAGCACTGATTCTCGTGGCTTCGCGGGGCCCCCAGTCGGTAGCCTCCCTCGCCCATCATCTCGGCGTCACCCCGGCCACCGCAACACGAATGTGCGACCGCTTGGAGCGCAAAAAACTAATTGAACGAGTTCAGAACCCCTCCGACCGCCGCCAAGTGGAAGTTTCCCTGACGACGTCGGCGCGTGAACTCATCGCTACGGTGACGCAGCGGCGCCGTGAAGAGATTGAGGACCTGGCGAGAACGATCAACCCCGAGGATCGAGTCGTTTTGATTGAGGCACTTCGTCAACTCGGTGCGGCGAGTGGCGAACCACGTGACTCACAGTGGTCGCCCGAGTGGAATCTGTGAGAGCTGCCCTCCATCGAGTGAGCCGAGACGAGCGGGTCGCCTCGGCGCGAGCACGCCTGTCATCCTGGTTCGCCCACGCGAGCTACACGCAAAAGTGGCTAGTTCTGGGTTCGACCATCGGTCTCATCTCGGGTGCGGGGGCGGTCGTGTTCTACCGGTGCCTGCTGTGGGCCAACCAGTATTTGCTCGTCGACCTCGGGGGGTATCGACCACCCACGCCCTTTAATGAAGGTTTGCGAGTGGCGTCCTCCCACTTCAGTCGACCGTGGGCTATTCCTCTCGTCGTCGGGGGAGGAGCCCTCTTCGGAGCTCTCCTCGTCTCGTGGTTCGCCCCCGACGCTTCGGGTCACGGCACCGACGCGGCTATCGCCGCCGTTCATCACAACCCCCGCGGCATCCGTTTGCGCACCGTCGCCGTCAAGATCGTGGCCTCCGCTCTTACCATCGGATCGGGGGGATCAGGGGGTCGCGAGGGCCCGACCGGCCAGATCTCCGCCGGATTTGGCTCCTTCCTGGCCCGACTTCTCGACCTGTCACCGAGTGACGCTCGCGTCGCCGTCGCCAGTGGCGTGGGCTCAGGCATCGGGGCCATTTTTGGAGCGCCACTCGGTGGAGCTCTTCTCGCCGCCGAGATCATGTACCGGGACGACTTCGAAGTCGAAGCCCTCCTACCGTCGTTTATCGCGTCGGTGGTGGGCTACGGGATCTTCGGATCGTGGCAAGGTTTTGGGCCGCTCTTCGGGTACGTCGGGGGGTACCACCTCACTAACGCCGCTCAACTCGGTTGGTTCGGACTGCTCGGAGTGCTCGCGGGGCTCGTCGGTCTGGCCTACTCCTCGACCTTCTACGGTCTTGAAGGAGTGATGGCGCGACTCCCCCTGCCTTCGTGGGTGCGCGTCAGTCTCGCCGGAGTCGCGGTGGGACTGCTCGGGTTGTTAGTGCCCGAGACTCTCGGCACCGGCTACGGATGGATTCAGCAAGCTTTTACGGCGAGTGTCCTCTCCCTGCCGCTCTGGATCGTTCTGTTACTCCCCTTCGTACGCATTCTGGCGACGACCCTCTCCATCGGTTCAGGGGGCTCGGGGGGGATCTTCGGCCCCGGCATGGTGATCGGTGCCTTCGTGGGGGCGGGGTTGTGGCGCCTCGTGGACGGTCACTTTGCCGGTGTGCCGAGTAGTCCCGCTCCCTTCGTCATCGTCGGAATGATGGCCTGCTTCGGTTCCATCGCGCGGGCCCCCCTGTCGATGATGTTGATGGTCGCCGAGATGACCGGAACTCTCACCATGGCGGTTCCCGGCATGATGGCGGTCGGAATTGCCACCCTTGTCGTGCGCCGAGGCGACCACACCATCTACCGTTCGCAGCTCCACACTCGCGAAGAGTCTCCGGCTCACCGCATGCTCACGGGATTGCCCCTCTTAACGGGGATGAATGTTGCTCAAGCCTTCGCCCCTCCCCGTTGCGTCATTGCGGAGAGTCTGAGCACGAAGGAGGCGGAGGACGTCATGGACCGGGCGGGCGTTCACTTCGCGCCGGTCCTTGACGACGAGGGTCGTTACGCGGGAACCATCGAGCGCGAGCGCTTGACGGATAAGTCGGGTGTGGTGAAGGACCTCGTCGTCAATACTGTGGTGCCCCTGTCACGAGTGACGCCTCTCAACGTCGCTCTCGAGTCCATCACCGCCACACCGCTGTCGTGGAGCCCCGTCATCGATGATGAGCGTCGAGTCATTGGGACCATCTCCATCTCCGACGTGGTGAGGGCGTACCGTTTCGAGATCAGCGACCGAGTGCACCGGGCACGATCTCTGGATGGTTCGGGGGGATTTCTCGACGCGGTCGTGTCGACGAACTCGCCTCTGGTTGGTACGGCCCTCTCCGACGCACACCTGCCGAGTGGAGTCCTGCTCATCGCTCTCGAACGAGAGGGCCGAAATCGCGCTCCGAGCGGGGACACGGTGTTCGCCGGTGGCGACCGACTCTTCGCCGTGGGCGACCCGGAGGAACTCGACATCCTCCGCTCACGGTGTCTCGGGTAGCGGGAGAGTCACGGTCGGACTTTTGTCCCTAGACCGGCATCGCCTGCGCCCGCTAAGACAGAGGTAGTTGCCCGGCCCTAGTAAAGGAGGCGTCGTGTCCGAACGCTCCGTGGAGTTCCATCTCGCTCGCTACGACACCGCTCCCCACCTCGTGTTCTGGGAAACCACCAAGGCGTGCGGTTTGGCCTGTCGGCACTGTCGCGCGAGCGCGCAGACCGAACCCGCCCCCGGCGAGCTGACCTTTGACGAGGGCTGCCGCCTTCTCGATCGCATCGCCTCGTGGTCCACACCCTCTCCGCTCGTCATCTTGACCGGCGGGGACTGTCTTCGTCGGCGAGATCTCGATGAACTCGTCGCCTACGGTCGCGAGCGCCACATTCGCTTCGCCCTCTCCCCTTCGGTCACCGACGAACTCTCCCCGGAACGTCTCGCCGGACTCTTTGCTCAAGGAATTCGGTCCGTGTCCATCTCCCTCGACGGGGACAACCCAGCGACCCACGACGCCATCCGGGGTATCACCGGTCACTTCGAGCGCACGCTCGCCGCACTGGACACCCTGAGCGCCATGGGATTTAGAGTTCAAGTCAACACCACCGTGATGCGCAAGAACGCGAGTGAGCTCGCTCGTATCGCCCACCTTCTCGATCAGCACCAGATCCGCACGTGGGAGGTCTTTTTCCTTATCGGCGTGGGTCGAGGGGCCGAACTCGACGAAGTGACACCCGACATCGCTGAGGACGTGTGCCACTTCCTCGTAGACGTCACTGAGCGAGGAACGACAGTACGTACCGTGGAGGCGCCCTTCTTTCGTCGGGTTCAGGCCGAACGACGAGCCGCACCCTCGCGAGGCGACGAGCGAGCCGCGACCTCTCCCTTCTACGCCTCGCTGCGCACTGAGCTTCTGCGGTTCCCCGCGCCCGAACGCCCCGAAACCGCCAGCCACTCCCTCGCGACCGGGGACGGCCGCGGCATTATCTTCGTGGGTCACGACGGTGAGGTCTACGCGTCCGGTTTCCTTCCCGTCTCGCTCGGCAACGTTCGCCACGACGATCTCACCGAGATCTACCAACGCCACCCCGATCTAGTGCGCATGCGCCGCGGCGACCTCGAGGGCGAGTGTGGACGTTGCCCGGAACGTCAACTGTGCGGTGGTTCTCGGGCGCGAGCGTTCGCTCGCTTCGGTCGAGTCACTGCCGAAGACCCGGCCTGCTCTCACACCGAGTGGGCGCGCCGACGCCGACTGGCGCTGGTATAGCTCCGCTTGACTTTTATACCCCTGGGGGTATACTGGCCTCACGAGAGAGAGGTCACATCATGGTGCACGAAGTATCCATCGCCACCTTCGCCGCCGCCCGCGCCGACGGGGCGTACGTCATTGACGTTCGTGAGCCCGACGAGTACGAGTCGGGTCACGTTCCGGGGGCTCAGCTCATTCCGCTCGGCCACCTCGAAGCCACGCTCGACTCACTCTCGCGCACCGTACCGCTGTACGTCATCTGCGCCAGTGGTAATCGCAGTCGCAGCGCGGCCCGCCGACTCGTCGACGCCGGCTTCGACGCCCGCTCCGTGGCGGGGGGAACCAGCGCGTGGTCGAACGCGGGGTTGCCGCTCGTCACCGGAGTTCGTCGGGACGCCGCCTAATGTACGACGTCATCACCTTCGACACCCCCAGCCTCGGTGATCGGTCCTACCTCGTTCACGACGGCCGCGTCGCCCTCGTCATCGATCCCCAGCGTGACATCGACCGCGTTCTCCACGTACTCGACTCACTCTCGTTGACTCTCACCCACGTCTTTGAGACCCACATCCACAACGACTACGTGAGTGGCGGTCCCGCTCTTGCCGAGGCCACGGGGGCGCTCTACGTACTCAATAGTCTCGACCCCGTGACCATGAGCCACCACGGCGTGGTCGACGGCGACGTTCTTGAGGTCGGTGAGAATCTTCGCGTGAAGGTACTTTCGACTCCCGGCCACACCTTCACTCATCTCAGCTACGTCGTGAGTGACGCCGACGAGACGGTCGGGGTCTTCTCGGGGGGTTCACTCCTCTACGGGTCCACCGGCCGTCCGGACCTGCTCGGACACGAACACGCCGACGCGCTGGCCCGACACCAGTTCGCCTCGGCCCACCGTCTCGTGAATGAGGTCCCGGCGCACAGCGCCCTCTATCCCACCCACGGATTCGGAAGTTTCTGTTCGGCGACTCAGTCGGAGGGTCTCTCGTCGACCTTGCGCCACGAACGGGAGATCAATCCCGTACTCAGCCTCGACGAGGAGAGTTACGTGAAAGAGATACTGAGCGGACTCGACGCCTTTCCCGCCTACTACGCCCACATGGGTCCGACCAATCTTCGTGGGGCCGGTGAGATGGACCTCACGCCACCCACTCTCGCCTCCAGTGACGAGATCCAGCAGCGTCTCGACGCTGGTGAGTGGGTCGTGGATCTTCGACACCGGCGAGCGTTCGCTCAGGCCCACGTCGCGGGGACCCTCGCCATCGGACTCGACGGTAGTTTTGCCACCTACCTCGGGTGGTTGATCCCGTGGGGAACCCCTCTCACCCTGGTGGGAGGAAGCGTGGAGGACGTCGCCGAGGCTCAGCGTGAGCTCGTCAGAATCGGCCTTGACCGAGTTGAGGCGATGGCCCCGGGCGATCCGGCCACGTGGGCGCCCGAGGTGTCCACTCTGCGGCGAGTGGAGTTCGCCGACATTGATCAACGACCGAGTGACGCCGTCGTGCTAGATGTTCGCCGACGCCTCGAATACGAGGCGGGCCACCTAGCGGGCAGTCTCCACATCCCACTTCACGAACTGAGCCAACGACTGAGCGAGATTCCCGCGGGTGACGTGTGGGTGCACTGCCAATCGGGCTACCGTTCGGCCATTGCGGCGTCACTTCTCGCTCGCGCTGGACGAGACGTCGTCCACGTGGACGGTGACTTCGTCGCCCCCTAAGGGCTGCTCGAACCTAGACTTTTCCCGTGGAGTGGGAATGGGAGGGCGAGGTCGTGGAGTGGCGAGGTCCCGCCCCTCACTACTTCGTGGTGACCCCACCCGACGTCAGCGAGGACCTGCGTGAACTTGGCCCCACACTCACCTACGGGTGGGGGGTCATTCCCGCCCGAGTCCGACTCGGTACGACCACTCTGTCGACCGCTCTGTTTCCCCGCGGCGAGTACTACATGGTGCCGCTCAAGGTGGCCCTTCGACGGGCCGAGGGCGCGGAACTAGGCGACGTTGTCCGACTACACCTGAGCGTCGGCTGAGTCCGAAATATTGTCCGCGAGGACTGACGCTTAGTGGACGAGGGGCAGTCCGAGCAGCGCCGCCCCGACTCCGAGCAGAGCGGCTCCGAGCAGACTCACCACGCTAGAGCGACCCAGCACCATCACCCACATCACGGCGCCGAGAGAGAGTGCGACCTGCCAGAGGTGAGAGAGGGGAGACGCGAGAAGCAGGGCGGAGCCGGCAATTGCCCCGATGGCGGCGGGTCCCGAGCCGGTGAGAAAACGTTGTGCGCGACTACTCCGTCGAAGACGCTCAAAGGATGGTCCGCCGAGCAGAACGAACAGGACGGACGGGGTGAAGGCGATCAGGGTGGCGACACCCGCTCCGACGTATCCCGCGGCGGCGTAGCCGACCACGGCGACCGTCTGCACCACCGGCCCCGGGGTCAATTGACCCAACGCCACGGCATTCGAGAACTGCCACCCCGTCATCCAGTGGTGAACGACGACGGTGTCGTGCTGCATCAAGGGGATAATGACGAATCCCCCGCCGTAGGACAACGCTCCCACTTTGAAGGCCTCGAGAGCGAGCGCGCCCAGTCCTGAGACGACGCCGACAGCGACCATCTTCGTCGCGAGTCCGACCACTGCGGTTCCGCGGTGGGTCGAGGGGGACGAGGGCGACGACGCGACGAGTTCAACGAGTCCCGTCCCCAGGATCACGACGACTAACCACGGGCCGAGAAGGAGCGTCCCCGCGAGACCGGCCGCTACGTAGATTGCCCAGCGCCCCCTTGATCCACCCGACTCGACAGTTCGAGTCCAACTCGGCCGAACGAGCAGTCGAGCCGACTGCGCCGCCACCACGGGCACGACGGCACTCATCGCCGCCCCGGCCCCGATCACGACCACGGGAGGATGACTCTGGAGAAAGATCGTGGCGAGCGCCACGATGAGGAGTGTGCCGGGGCCCACGAAGCACGCCGCACCCACCAGCACGCCGGCGACTCCTCGAACCACCCACGCGCAGTAGAGCGCGAGTTGGGTGGACGCGGGACCGGGGAGAAGATTCACCGTGGCGAGAGCGTCCTCGAACTGGTCGGGGCTGAGCCAGTCCCGGCGTCGAACGCAGAGATCGCGCAGTAGAGCGACGTGAGCTGGGGGTCCCCCCACACCGATCACTCCGAGGCGACCCCACTCTCGAGCGAGAGTGGCGAGACTCACGCGCTCAGTCGCTCTCATCACGGCATCCGAGATCCGGACCCGCCACCGATGATGTCGAAGGCTCGGCGGCCTTCGTCGGTGGCGACGTAGTGAATCCAACGACCCTGTCGCTCACTCCGAACAAACCCGCCGTCACTTAAAACTTTGAGGTGATGACTGACTGTCGGCTGGGATCTCTCGAGGGGGCTCACGAGGTCGCACGCGCAGATGGGCTCGTCCGTCGCGCACAGAGCGCTCAGCAACCGCAGACGCACCGGGTCGGCCAGGAGGGCGAAGTGTAGGGCCCACGAGGACGCCTCCTCCTCGCCGAGCGGAATGCTTCGCTCGTGGGGAGTGCATTCGGCATCACTCACCTCACGGACGGTGAGTTGTCCGACTCGGTCCGTCACGAGGGGCTCATCAGAATGTCTCGAGAAACGTTGATATATTGATGCCCATCAATATATCAACCCCGTCCCCCGGCCTTCCTGATCACGACCTCGCCGTCGAGACGTGGCGCGCTGCTCTCGCCGAAGGCGTCGGCACCTTCTTCCTCCTCGCCGCGGTCGTGGGTTCGGGCATCGCCGCCACGCGACTCTCGCCCGGGCAGACGGGACTCGATCTGCTGGAGAACGCGATTGCCACCGGGGCGGTGCTCGGCACCCTCATCATGACGTTCGGACCCCTCTCGGGGGCGCACTTCAACCCCGTGGTGAGTCTGCTCAAGTGGATTCGTCGCGACCTCTCGGGCTCGAGACTCGTGGTCTACCTCATCGCCCAACTCACCGGGGCAGTTTTCGGGACCATGGCCGCCAATCTCATGTTCGCCCTCCCGGTCGTGAGCCTCTCGACCACCTCGCGCGCGACACCCCACCTCTGGGGGGGTGAGATCGTGGCCACGCTCGGACTACTCCTCGTGGTCGTTGCCATGGAGCGACACTCCGTCGCCGTGGCCGGTGTTGCCGTCGGGGGCTACATCACCGGGGCGTACTTCTTTACCTCGTCGACCAGCTTCGCGAACCCCGCCGTCACTCTCGCGCGCAGCCTCACCAACTCCTTCGCGGGCATTCGACCCTCGTCAACGCCGGGATTCATCGGGGCTCAACTCCTAGGACTCGTTGTGGCCCTCCTTCTACTCCACCTCCTCACTCCCCGACCCTTACTCGCCTCATCGAAAGGACACTCCTCGTGACTACCCCCGTGGTTCTCTTCGTCTGCGTACACAACGCCGGGCGATCCCAAATGGCCGCCGCCCTCCTCGAGCACCACGCCGAAGGACGAGTACGAGTTCTCTCCGCGGGCACCGCGCCGGCCGACGAGATTCACCCCGTCGTCCTTAACTCCATGCGCGAACTCGGGCTGGACCTCGCGGACCGCCAGCCCCGTGTCCTCGACGCCGACATCGCTCAAGAGGCCGACGTCGTGATCACCATGGGCTGTGGCGACACCTGCCCAATCTTTCCCGGTAAGCGGTACCTCGACTGGGCCCTAGAAGACCCCAAGGGCAAGAGTCCCGACGAGGTGCGCGAAATTCGAGACGACATCGATCGGCGGGTCCGCGAACTCCTCGCCGAACTTACGGCCTAACGTCGAGGAGCGACGCGCGAACCCTCCACGACGAGTTGGGGTCCCGCGTGAACGTTGCCGTAACGGTGTCGAGTAATACTGATGCTCTGGGATCTCCACCACCGGGGGGCTTCGCGCTCCCCCGCCCGTTCAATCTCTCGACCGTCCACCGCCACACCCCGCTCGGCGAGAGCCGCCGTTGGGGGCTCCTCACTCGACAACCACCGCACGCGCCAGTCTCTCTCGACTCGCTCGAGCATGTCGTCAACGCCCTCGATGCGCAGAGCGAGGTTGGTATCGAGCGGAGTCGAAGCGGAGAGTTCAAGAGGAATCCCCATCTCGCGTTGAAGTAGCTCCAGGGAGTCGAGGAGGAGTCCTGAAGGCTCCTCGACCCGAACGACGACGAGATCAAAGGGTTGAGCTCGATGGAGATTCCACTCGCCCTCGAGGGAGTCGGTGTCATGGAGTTCTCGCCCCTCGCGGCTCATCCACGTTCGTACTCCCTCCACCAGTGTCTCGAGATCCGACGCCACTCGTACGGGGTCGCCGCGTCGAAGAGCACCCACGTAACCGCGCTGGCCCGCCTGGGGACCTACTCCGAGCGCCGACGCACGCCATCCACCGAAGGGTTGACGATGAACGACCGCCCCCGTGATCGGTCGATTGACGTAGAGATTGCCGGCCCTCACTCGATCGAGCCACCAGCAGATCTCCTCGGCGTCAAGAGAGTGAAGTCCGGCGGTGAGGCCGAACCTGGTGCCGTTTTGAACCTCGAGGGCGTGAGCCACGTCCGCCACCTCGATCACCGCGAGAACGGGTCCGAACCACTCGGTGAGGTGGCTCCACGATCCTGGTGTCGTTCCCCGCTTAATCCCGGGGCGCCATAGGGTGCGAGCCTCGTTAAGGGCCCGGGGCCTCAGAACCCACTCCTCGCCCGGCTCCAGACCGTCCAGTGCCCGGGCGAGTTCCCCACTCGGCGGATGAATGACCGGTCCCACGTGGGAACCGGGCTCGTAGGCTCGTCCCACCTCGTAGGACTCCACCGCGTCGACTAATTGTCGCCAGAACGCCTCGTCGCGGGCTACGTCACGAGTAATTACGGCCAGCGATCCCGCCGAACACTTTTGGCCGGCGTGAGAGAAGGCCGACGCCGCGATGTCACGGGCGGCAGCGTCGATGTCGGCCCGCGCGCTCACAACGATGGCGTTCTTCCCGCTGGTTTCGGCGAGTAGGTGCAGTCGCGGGCGCCACGTCGTAAAGAGCGCCGCACTAGCGAGCGACCCCGTGAGGATGACTCCGTCGGCCCCTTCGACGAGAGATTGTCCGACCTCGTCGTCGCCCGCGGGGACGAACGCGAAGACGTCGCGGGGAACACCACTTCGCCACAACTGGTCGGCCAGGTGAGCGGCGACCAAGACAGCTTCGGGGGCCGGCTTCAACACCACCGCATTGCCGGCGGCGAGGGCGGCGAGCACACCACCCGCGGGAATGGCGTAGGGGAAGTTCCAGGGCGGCGTCACGGTGATGACTCCCAGGGGCTGAGCGTCGTCACGGTAACGGGCGTACTCACGTGCGAAGTCGGCCGCCTCGGAGACCTCGGCGTTACTCTCCCCCGGAGTCTTTCCCGTGTCGTGGGCCATCACGGCCATCGTCGTCACTCGCTCCTCCTCGGCGAGTTGAGCGAAGGCGTTGAGTACCGCCGAACGCTCCTCGAAAGAGCGCGAGGCCCACGAGGACTGCGCGCGACGGAGCGCGTCGAGAACGTCGTGGGCCTCCTCAAGGCGTACTCGGCGATAGCGGTAGATCTCGCTCCCCGACGAGGGATCCACTCCGGCGACGTCACCGGGAAGAAGCACCCGTCGCGCGAACTGCGTCGGTTCGAACGTAGCGAGTTCGTCGCGCAGTCGCTCGACGAAGAGGGGGTCCGTCACATCGCCATCAGTACTGTTCGCGAACTCACGCCCTTCGTCGCCCAGGGGTCGGCGACGTCGCTCTCGACTCACCGATGACATTGAGGCGAGGGCGGCGAGAAAACGCTCTCGCTGGGCTGCCCGAGTTGTCGTTGCTCTCTCGGAGTCGGTGTCGACGAAGAAGGCGGCACTCAGGTAGTTGTCCGGCGAGGTGTTCTCATCGAGACGCCTCACGAGGTAGGCAATGGCGGCGGAGAAATCTCCCGGGTCGGTCACGGGAGCGTAGGTAATAACGGGACATTGAGCCGAGCGGGCGAGGACTCGAGCTTCGGCGGGCGCCATACCTTCGAGCATCTCAATGTCGAGCCTCTCGCGGGCGTGCAGCGTCTCGGCGACGTCGAGCGCGAAGGCCACGTGATACAGATTGTGACTGGCAACTCCCACCCGTAGAACTGGTCCCGCGCTCAGGGCGTACGTCACGAGAGCGAGGTAGTTGGCGTCCACGTCCGCCTTCGTGGGATAGGTCGGCGGGTGCAGTCCGGCGAGTTCGGCCTCGACGTGCTCCATGGCGAGGTTGGCGCCCTTGACGAGGCGCACCTTGAGCCCGGTGCCGCCGTCGGCCACTCGCCGAGTGGCGAGGCTCACGATCTCCTCGACGAGGTCGTGAGCCTCGGGTAGATAGGCCTGGACGACGATCCCCACCGGCATCCGTTTCATCTCGGGCTCGAGGACGACTCGGCGAAAGGCGTTCATCGTGACCCGAAGATCACGGAACTCTTCCATGTCGACGTTGACGAAGACGCCCTGGTGGCTCGCTTCTCTCAGGAGACGACGCAGGGCGTCCGCGAGACGTTCCGACGAGCCGTCCGGGTCGTAGTAGTCGAGGTGAGCGACCAAGGACGACAACTTCACCGAGACGTAGTCCACGTAGGGTCGACGCATCATCGCCACCGCGCGGTCCATTCGCCCACCCGCCTCTCGAGGTCCGAGTACCGCCTCTCCGAGCACGTTGATGTTGAGTCGAATACCCTCCTCGCGTCGGCGCTCGACCACTCGGCGGAGGCGCTGTTCGTCTGTGGTGCCGATGACCTCTCGAGTCAGGTTCCGAAGTCGCCACACCACAGCCGCCTGGGCGACGCGCGGAACGACGTGCGCCGCGTAACTCACCGCCTGCAAGCTACGCCAGTCGACCCACGAGAAACCCCTTCGTCCCCCTCGAGACACGGCATCGCGCAAACTTCGCGCCGCGGCCCGGGGCGATCGCGTACGAACCACGTCGTCGGTGACGCTGATGATCAGTCCGAGTGCGTCGGGTTCGTCAATCAGTCGGGCCAGCCGAGTGCGCACGCGAACCTCGCGACGGGTCCGTTCACGAGGAACGTCGTCCATCCACTGCTCAGCCCGACGAGCGGACCGCTGACCGCATTCCTCCCACGATGTCGCGAACTCCACGGCGTCTCCTCACTGACGCGCAGGACTCACCTCGAAGGCGACGACACTGGCGCCATCGTCCAACCTACGCCCCCTGGGGTTCACGCGCGGAGTGTCGGGCTCCGAGGCCAGGTGCCAGACGGAGCCATGGGCTTTGGCCATGCACTCATCCAGCATGGGTGGTTGGCTAGCGCAAGTCGCGGCCTCCCAAGTGACGCCACCCCGGCGGAGCGAGGAGACGAAAGGCCAGCTGCGCGACTCCGATGACCGCGAGAACCACCAGCATCTGCACGACGGACAGCGCCGTCGCTGCAGCGAGGTTGGCGTTCTGAAACGACGTCAACACCGCGGTCGCCATCGTGCGCACACCAATCGGCGCCAGCATTTCGGACGTGGGGA
This sequence comes from Actinomycetes bacterium, assembly GCA_021826255.1. Lineage (GTDB taxonomy): Bacteria > Actinomycetota > Acidimicrobiia > Acidimicrobiales > RAAP-2 > RAAP-2. The sequence continues at coordinate 22,931 of JAKBAZ010000002.1, read as the reverse complement.
GTTCAGAGAAGGTGGCCGCGAAGGCGAGGAGCCAGGCCCACAACAGCGGACGCGCGAGGAGGGGAAGGACGCAGCGACGAAACGCAGCAGGACCTGAAGCGCCGTGCAACCGTCCCGCTTCCACGAGCGAACCGTCGAGTTGGGCGACGGGGCCTACGAGAACTCGTGAATTCGAGGGGAGAGCGATGGCGAGATAGCCCATGCCGAGGAGAGTCATCGTTCCGTAAAGGTTGATACCGAGTCGAGAGAATACGGGGAGGTTGAAGATGAACAGAAATCCCGCCGCCACCACCAAACCCGGCAGGGCCACCGAGGCGATGAGCACCACGTCACTCAATCGTCCGAACACGCCGGGGCGCCGACTCGTGATGACTTTCGCTACGGCCGTCGCGAGTACCACCGTCACGGTGGCGTTGATGACCGACATTCGCAGCGACACGAAGAGGGGTCCACTTAGGCCCTGATGAAGGAGGGCGCTATAGGCGCTCAGGGTGAGGTGCGATAGATGTAGACCCGATCCAGGCGGCAACAGAGTGGAAAAGACCGATCCCAGAGCCGGGATCCCAATGGTGAGGAGAAAGAACGCGACAATGGCGCTGATCAGAAGCACTCGTCTCACCCCGTGAGGATGGCTCTTGCCCACGAAACGCGAACGCCCCGACAACACGGCCGTGTGGCGACCTCTCACCACTCGGCTCTGAAGTGCGAGCACCGTTCCGATGGTCGCCACGAGGAACCAGCTCACCGCCGCCGCTTGGGGAAAGTTGGTGGGAAAGGTGGCGATGGCGGCCATGATGTTGGTCGTCGCGACCGGAATATTGTCGTTCGCCGCAATGGTGGAGGCCACACCGAAGTCCCCGAGGGCTTCGGCAAAGACGATGATGACGGCCGACGTGATGGCAGGCAGAATGATCGGCGCCACGGTGCGAACGGTGCGCCACACTCCCGCCCCGTGAATACGCGCGGCGTCTTCGTATCGTCGTCCCATGGCGTAGAGCGCTGGGGCCAGGGCGAAGTACGCGAACGGTACGCCACTCATGGCGAGGACGAAGACAATTCCGACCGGTCCGAGCAGGGCGTTACTGAGCGCGGGCGTCACGAGGCCCATTCGCGCGAGAACTCCGCTGGGTGACAGGACTTCTTCCCACCCCACCGCGGCGATGTAGGTCGGAACGAGCAGCAGCGTCCAGAGCGCTCCGGGAATGAGCCGAGCAATCCACACGTCCGTGCGTTGCACCGCGAGAGCGAGACCCGCCGCCACCAGCGTCGCAATCACGCCCGCGAGCGAGGCGAAGGTCAGACTATTCCTGATTCCCGTCATCTCCATTCCGGAGAACGCCTGGCGGAAGGGAGCGAACGTGAACCAACTCGTCCCTTGGGAGAAGAGTCTCGGCGAAATTGCCAAGGAGAGAAAACTCAGTGTCGGGACCACTGAGACCAGGGCCAACACCACCCACAGCAGGGGTCGAGCGGCGCGGCCGAGCACTCGCTCGGCCCACGCCCACTCGAACCTCCGTCGTGTTGGAGAAACCTCGCGACGTCCGAGGTTCGCCACTAGGCGATGTGGGAGGAGAACCAGGTATTGATACTCGGCTCTAGGGCGCCCCAGGTGTAGGGGTTGTAGGACTCAAAGGGGACCATCGTCGGGGACGGAACGTGGGGGCGAGGCGCGGTGCCCTTGATGATCGGGAAGAAGTTGGAGTCACCGGTCGGGTCACCCGTTCGCATGACCGCTTGTCCCGCGGGGCTGTAGACGAAGTCGGCAAACTTCTTCGCCACGGCGATCTCGGCCGACGACGCCTTCCCGTCAATGGCGAGAGTGCTCGGTAGTTCGGGGGAAGGGCTGGGGTAGACGACTCCGATGTGTTGACCCTGATCGAAGGCGCCGATCCCGTCAGTGTTCTGTCCGAGCACGATCTTGACCTTGCCGGCTTGGAGGTCGGGGAACGCGTTGTTCGACGAGACTTTGAGGCCATTCGCCTTCAGTTTCATCATGAACTTTTCTCCCTGAGCGACACCACCAAGGGACTGGAACAGACCAGCCAACATGGGGTAGGTCGGACCGTCGACCGCCGGGTTGTTCATCTCCACCTGACCACGCCACTGGGGCGACAACAACGCCGCCCAGGTGCGCGGCGGATTCTTCACCACCGTCGTGTTGTACATAAAGGCCCCCGAAACGGTGAGGCCGGTCGGAATATAACTCTTGTCCGCCGGCACCAACGTCTTGCCGAGGGGGGTGAGGGTGCCCGTCGTCGGCTCGAAGTGCTTGAGCAGCAGACCTTCAGTGTCGAGAGCGGCGTAGGGAGCTGAGCCGTCGGTCCACGCCACACCCCACTGCGGGTTTCCCTTGGTGGCTTGGATGAGGGCCAGGGTCGGACCGGTCGAGTTGTCCGACAGCTTGCACGTAATGCCGGTCGCCTTCTGGAAGGCGGTGCACATGGCCGAGTCGTAACCCTCGGAGGACAAAAGGTAGAGAGGAGTCGAGGCGGCCCGACTGGCGACGGGAGTGCTCGACGCCAAAGCGGCTCCGACGGGAACCACGCCGGAAAGGACGACGCCGCCGATCAGTGCGGAGATCATTCCCGTGCGACGGTTCCGGCGAACAGTGGGTGTGGATGAGTGGTCGGTGTGTGTGGTCATGGAGGGCAGTCGAGTCGGCCGAGGTGAGCGACATTCGCACGACGTGTGACCAACAAGAAAAGTCGGCACATTGTTACGTTGTTCTTACTCAGATTTCTCAGGGTTCAACAGTGTGGGGTCACACCCAATCGAGCGCACTGCCACGCGCCAGCGTCGTCGACGTTAGGACTGCGAATCTGCACCAAGAATCTCAAGGAGACACGAAGCAAAGCGCTCAGGGCAACTCACCATGGGCCAATGCCCGGACTCCAGATCCACGTACGTGATGTCGCGAAGCGCGGAGACGTCGGGTAAATAACCGGCGTCCACCCACTCGAGAGCCTGATCTGAGGAGAACTCCGGACACACGACAGTAACGGGAACGTCGTAGCGCGCGGGATCGTGGAACGTCATCACCTGTTGGGTGACGAGGGCGGACACCGGTTGAAACAACCGTTCGAGTCGCGCGCGCATGTCGGGTGAGAGATCAACGATGTCGGGTCCTTCGAAGGTGCTCCACCCCGGGAAGGTGACCCAGCCCTCCTCTGGAACAAAGTCGCCGAAGTACGGTTCCCCAGCTCCCCCGGGAAAACCTCCCACGCACACGAGGCGCTCCACCGACCCAGCTCGGCGATCGACGCACAACCACCCGAGCTTGCTCCCCGCCGAGTGCCCCACAATGACCCACGGGGACGGGTCCGTGTCCATCACCCGAAGGACCGCGTCCACTTGATCGTCCAGAGTCGCCGCGACATTTCCGTCACCTTGACCGGGAAGATCGAGCGCAACGACGTGGTGGCCCCGAGATCTCAAGGGTCCTTCGATATCGCGCCACGCGTCACCGGTGAGCCACAGTCCGGGAATCAGCAGGATGTTCATCCATCCAACCTACCGAGGAGTTCCCGACAAGGCTCGTAGAATCAACGAATGTCCTCAGTTCCTCACACTCCGTGGCTGTTGTTTGACTACGGGGAGGTTCTCTGCCTCGCCCCCTCGGACGACGAGCGCCGGGGACTCGAAGAGTTAGTGGCAACGTACCTGACGGGAAACGTCCTGTGGGATCGATACTGGCTCGAACGTCCCGCTTACGATCTCGGTGCCGTCACGACGGGCGAGTACTGGAGTCGAGTGCTAGGTACGTCACTCGACTCTGCCCACCTTGATGAACTCCACGACCACGACGTCGCGATGTGGAGTCACCCGAACCCTCAAACTCTGGAGTTCGTCTCTCGAGCTCACGATGCGGGGTACCGACTTGCACTCCTGTCTAATGCGCCGGCGCCCTTCGGGGACGCCTTCGACACGATGAGTTGGCTCGAGGTGTTCGAACCACGAGTGTTCAGCGGGCGACTCGGCGTCGCGAAGCCGACACCTCAGATCTTTCGGGAGTGCTTGGACCTTATGAAAGCGTCCGCCTCTGAGGTCACCTTCATCGACGATCGCGAGGAGAACGTTCGAGCAGCAGAAGTTCTCGGATTCTCAACCCTGCACTTTCAGGACGCGAGCCAACTCAGTCGACTGTTGGACTAGACACACTATCGAGGTGGAACTACCGAGAGTATGAGCCTCTACTACGCGAAGGCACCGCGGTCGGCACCCTGACCATGGGTTGTCGAGCGGCGAGATGTTCGTCGACTACGACTCAACTTCCCGGGCGTCGTCAGGACGTCGCGTTCTTCTTTCGATGGATCATGGTTGGCTCGACACAGGGGCTGTGCGACTATTGACCATTAAGAAAGCCCCCCGTACGAGTCCGGTTCCCGACGACGACGGGAGAAGGTCAGATCCTCTCGCTCTGCACTCAGTTAACTGCCACCAAAGTCGGGCAGCACGAGCGAGCCGTCGGGTGTCAACTCGAAGCCGGGGTTATGGGCTATCTCCCATACGTGGCCATCCGGATCAGCGAAGTAGCCGGCGTAGCCGCCGTAGAAGGTCCTTGCGGCCGGTTTCGTCACCGTTCCTCCCGCGGCCTCAGCGGTCCCTAGTATCTCGTCGACTTCCGTCTCGGTCCGTACGTTGTGGGCCAGGGTGATACCGCCGAATGCGTCGCCCACTCTTTCGCTGACGCCCGCATCAGCCGCGAGTTTGCGGGAGTCCCAAAGGACTAGCGCCATGCCCCCTGCTTGAAAGAACACGGTTTCTTCGACCTCTTGACCGTGCCACCCAAGTTTCTCGTAAAACGCCCGAGCGCGCGCCAAATCAGACACGCCCAGCGTGATGAGGCTCACTCGAGGTTCCACCCTGCCAATGTAGTGACACTGCGGGAGACGGAATTGCTGCGGGAAAACTGAAGAGTGACTTCCTTGATAGGAGGCGTCTCTGACTTGTTCCAGCATCGAGAAAGTCCAGACGACTTCGGTGGTCGCGCTTGTACTTCTCACGGCGCGCTCCAGTGGATTCAGCCACATTCGAAGCAACCTCTTAGTGGCGGGGGCAGGATTTGAACCTACGACCTTCGGGTTATGAGCCCGACGAGCTACCAGACTGCTCCACCCCGCGTTGGGACTTCTCAGTATAGGGGGTGACCGGTCCTCGAGACAATTCGCTCAAGTCTCGCCAAACTTCTTCACAACTCGACAACTCCCCTCCTACCATGGGCCCAACTCAACACAGGGAGTCCGCCATGGAAAAGTACCTCGTGACCTATCACGGTCCCGCCATTCCGTCCAACCCCATCGTCAAGGCCGTGGCCAAGGCCACGTTCGGTGCCTGGAAGATGACGACGGGCGACGCCATCATCGATCCGGGACTACCCACCCACCCGGTGGGCCAGGTCTCCAAGTCCGACGAGACCAAGGGCAGCGACGTGACGAGTTACATGGTCATTCAGGCCGAGTCCGTGGACGCGGCCAAAGCCGTTCTCGCTAAGCACCCCTACGTCAGCAACGGGGGAACCCTCGTCATTCACGAAATGATCGAGATGTAGCGCTCGGGCGGTGGCGCTGACATGATGGGGGTAACCAGAGGAGGCCCCGTGCTGATCGTCACATCCAACGACGTACCCGGATACCGCATTACCCGAGTTCTCGGCGAGGTCAACGGCATCACGGTGCGTACTCGCAACATCGGCGCCCAGTTCGGAGCCGCTCTGAAGAGTCTCGGGGGTGGAGAGTTGCGCGGACTTACTCGCCAACTCACCGAAACTCGCCAAGAAGCCGTCGATCGACTCGGCGAGAATGCGACCGCCATGGGTGCGAACGCCGTCGTCGCGATGCGTTACGACTCCAACGAAATCAACGGAACCTTCCAAGAGGTTCTTGCCTACGGCACCGCCGTCATCATCGAACAGGTCTGACTTAGAGTTCCACGATCACGTCGACGAGTTCGACAAGATCTCGCGCGGTGGCGGTGGGGGGCTCCATATAGGAGGGATACCCCGCCCCGGTCCGGTCGACGTAGGCCCCCATGAGTCCGGTGAGTTCGGCGCCGTGAAGGTCCCACGGGTGGGCGGCGATCATGACCGTCCGGCGAGGGTTGACTCCGTAGTCGTGGACGACCTGGCGATAGGGTTCCGGACGCGGTTTCCATCCCCCCGCGTCCAATGCGCCCACGACCTCGATTTCCTCGACCGGCACTCCGGCCGCTTCAAGGAGCGCCCGTGCGGCGCGGGGGTCACCGTTCGTCAGGGCGACCACCGGAATCGACGCGCCGAGGAGGGTTCGCAGGGCGGGTTCCACGTCGGCGTGGACGCCCAGGTGGGGCAGGCTCTCCACTACGGACTCGGCGACGGCGTCACTCATACTCACCCCCGAGAGGTGGGCCACTTCGCGCAGAGCCCGACGGCCGAGTTCGGCGAAGCTGACCGATCCGCCGGTCAGATTGACCGCGAATCCATCTCGCAGCACCGTAGCGAACCACCAGTGGACCGACAACGGTGAGAGTCCGGCTAGTTCAAAACTGGGGCCAAGCCCCGCGAAGTCCACGAGAGTCTCGTTCACGTCACACACCACGAGTTCCGGTCTCGACACGATGAATCCTCTCTCGTTGCGGGCGAACGCGTGCCCGATTTAGCCCGCGAGGGCTGCTTGGGCCTTCGCGATAGCGGCCTTCATCGCGTTCACGTCGCTCTGGTAGAGCCCGAGGTTCCCGGCCGCGAGCGCGGCCTGGGCCGCGGCGTAGTCACTCTGGGCCTGCGCCAGGTAGCTGGTCGCGGCGGCCGATCCCGACCCCTTCGAACCACCGGAAGGGGGTGTCGTTCCCCCCGACGAGCCCGAGCCCCCCGAGGTGGCGGCCGGTCCGAGGACCTTCGCGAGGGCCTGAGAGAGAGTTGGCTCGATAGCGACGTCCTGGTTAAAGACGGCGATGACGAAGCGCAGCTGGGGCATGGGGTTGGAGGTCGACGTGACGTAGAGCGGCCGAACGTAGAGGATGCTCTGGTCGAGGGGAACCATGACGTCGTTACCCAACAGCACCTGGCTTCCGTGCTGGTCCAGCAGAGTGATGTTGGCGCTCACCGAGGCGTTCTGCTGGATCTCCGAATCGGCCTGCGCCGGGCCGGTCACCTGCTGGCCCCGCGGCGTGACGTACACGTTCAACTTCCCGTAGTCGGTGGGATCGGAGGTCGCTTCGATGAACGCCGAGAGGGGCTGCACCGTCGAGGAGTTACCCGCGGGAACGAAGGCCAGGGACTCGAGGAGTTGTTGGCGATTCACTCCCGGCAGAGCCCCCACCTGATAGAGCGGTGACATCGGGGCGTTCTGGGTCGCCACCACGATGTTGTTGGCGTTCGTGACGGCCGTTTGGGCGAGCGTCGAACTGGGTGGGCCGGCCCCGGTCGTCGGCGAGATCTGCCACTGGTCCGACGCGTTGTAGAAGGCCGTCGGGACGGTGATGTGGTAACGCCCGAGCACGGTGGCCTGGGCCGAGAAGATGTCCTGGGGGTAGCGCAAGTGTTGGAGAACCGTCGCGGGCATCGCCGAGAGCGGATGGAACATCCCCGGGAACGCCACCTCGTAGGCCCGGATAATCGGATCGGTCGGGTCCATCACGTAGAACGTCATCTGGCCGGTGTAGGCGTCGATCACCACCTTCACCGAGTTACGTACGTAGTTAAACGAGTAGGGCAAACCCGATGCACTCAACCCCAGGGAGTTGGCGTTCTGGGAGTAGGGGTACTGCGAGGAAGTGGTGTAGCCGTCGAGCACGAAGTCCACGTGCCCGTTAGCAATGACGGCGTAGGGCTGAGAGTCAAAGGCCAGGAACGGCGCGGCCTTTTCGGCCATCGCGGTCACGTCGCGCACGAAGAGCACTCTCGATGACGGAGTGATCTGATTCGAAATAAGGAAGTTGAAGTCGCTGAGGCGAAGAGCGAGGGCCAGGCGGCTAAGGAAGCCCCCGACCTTCACGCCACCAGAACCGGCGTAGTGGGTCTCGACGTTCTGTCCCCCGGGCAACTGGTAGTCAATCTCGGGTTGCTTCGTATTGGCGACCACCCAGCCCGAGTCTCCGACCCCGAAGTAGATACCCGGTTGAGTCAACGTGGGTAGTCCCGCGCTCGAGACTGGGGGCAGGTTAGCCACGTCGTAGATCGGGTTTCCCGTGGTGGAGTCCACCTGGTTGGCGGCGAGGAGAGCCACCCCGTACCCGTGGGTGTACTGCAGGTGCGTGTTGACCCAGCCCGCGGAGGGTAGCGAGGAGGACGAAATCTCTCGCGCTCCGATGAGCACGGGGGTCAACTTCCCGTTGACTTGGTAGCGATCGACTCCGAGCGTCGAGAAGGTGTAGTACGACCTAATGGATTGACGCCGAATGGTCGTCGCGAGGGCGATTTGGGGATCGGGGTCCCAGAGGCGAATGTTCGTGAGCGTCGCCGCGTCGGCCTTCAGGACCGAGTTCGGAACACTCGAGGATCCGGCGAAACTGTGGTACGCGACATTGTCGAGGCCCCAGGCCTGCCGCGTCGCGGCGATGTTACGGGCAATGTAGGGCGACTCGAGGGAACTCTGGGCCGGCGAAACCTTCAGGGTCTGGAGGAACGTCGGGTAGAGCACGCCGATCACGAGGGCGACAAAGGCCCAGAGACCCACGGCCACCGCGGGCAGCGACCAGCCACGCATCCGCACGTTGGCGAGCAAGATGACAGCCGACGTGAGCGAGAGGACGACGAGAATCGTGAGAGCGGGCATCCGAGCGTGGACGTCGGTGTAGCCCGCCCCCTCGACGTAACCGTTAGTAGAGGTGACGAGGTGCCAACGAGCGATGACGTAGCCCGCGGCCTTAAAGAGCGCGATGAACGCCCCGAGCACACTCAAGTGGGCCTTCACCCGCGGGGCGACCGACACGCCTCTCGAGCGGGCCCGAATTCCTCCATTCAAAAAGTGGGCGAGGGTGGTGAGGATCAACGTCACAAAGAGCGCGACGAGACCCCAGGTAACCACGAAGGAGTAGAACGGCAGGGTAAAGACGTAGAAACCCACGTCCTTGTGAAAGACCGGGTCGACGACGCCAAAGGACTGCGAGTGTCGATAGAGCAGCCACACGTTCCACTGACCCGAGGCGTTCAGTCCGGCCACCGCTCCCGTAAGAACGGACACCCCGCCGTAGACCAGCACCGCGCGGGGCCGCACCGAGTTCTGGAAGCGACGAACCAACTCGTCGTCGGGTTCAAAACTCAGGTCCCGGGCTCCAAATCGGTCGGCCAAAATGAGGTTCACCCACATGATGACGGCGAAGATGGCGCCGAACACGAGGGCGAGGCCCACCTTGGTCCACAAAATGCCCGTGAAGACCGAGCCGAAGCCCGACTGGGAGAACCACATCTGATCCGTCCAGAGCACCGCCAGACTGCGCAGCGAGAACAGAAACACGACGACAACGACGGCCACGAGGCCGATCCAGAATCGTCGCGAAGGTCGACTCAGTCGGCGCGCGGACGGGACGTCGGAGGGCGATCGCACGCCCTCAGCCTAGGACCTTTCGACGAGCGGAATCACCGTGCAGGCGCATCCGGCGTGAACGGGAGGATGGAGTGACCCACTCGGGAAGCTCTGTCCCGCCTCGCGGTGGGTCGCGGCGTCGAGGGCGCACGCGTCACAGGGCGGGTCGTGAGGGGCGTTGAGGAATCTCACCGAGTGACCCCGCGAGGCGAGAATGACCCCGAGGTGGAACGCCCGCCGTCCAGCGTCGGTGGCGAGGCGCTCGATTCGTGCGCCGCGCCACTCCCGGTAAGCCGCGTTCACCCGCTCGCTGGCCTGCTCGTTGCCGTCGGCCGCCATTCGCTTACGCAACGCGACCACGACAGTCACGGCGAGGTCGCGCACGCACTCGTCGAGATCGGCGCTCGTTATCTCGCGAGGCGCCACGCCGCCCTCGTCGACAGCGAACTGGACCCCCGCCGCCGCCGCGTCGACCAGAGCGTCGAGGGCCGCCGAGGAGTAGCGCGCTCGCTGGCTCATCTCGTCTTCGAGGTGAGCCGTCGGATCCCCCGAGAGATCGCGCACGAGATCAAGGGTCACATTCTGGTCGTCCTGGAGGGCTCGCTTAACCTTACGCACGAGAACGGCCAGAGACTCGTTCAGCGCTCGATCCCGGCGAGCGAAGAGTTCGTCCACCGGGGTCTCGAGACGGGCTGGCGCAGCCGGTCGCTTGGGCGGTGTCTCGCTCGCCCCGCGTTCTTCGAGAGTGGCTTTACGAAGCCGAGCGAAGATCTCGTTCACCACGTCCGTGCCCGAGGGGTCCTCCTCGACGAACGACTCGGTGTCCTCATTCGCGGGGCTCGCCGGCGCCGGTGCGGGACTGGCGGGCGCGCTGGGGACCGCCGACGACGTCCTCGGGTCCTCGACGGCCACCAGTTCGGGCTCCTCGACTTTTCGAAGCGGGGTGCCCGCCAGCAACTCTTCTTCGGTCGGCTCCTTCGTCGGAGGGCGAAGCCGTAAGACTTCGATAGCGGCCTGGCGCGCCTGATCGTCCGAGGACACCAGCGTGTCGAGCGTGCGCTCGACGTTGTCGCGAAGACCGTTCATCGACTCCACCAAGGAGTCGCGGGCCGCCCGAAGCTGATCGATCTGGAGGTGAAGGGCCTTTCGCTTCACCGCGAGGTCGGAGAGGATGGTGCGGCGAGCGTCGTTGGCCTGATCCACGATGGCCCGCCCCTGTTCGCGCCCCCGTTCGACGAGGGTCTGGCCGTTCACCTTGGCCGTTTCGATGAGCCGATCGGCGGCCTGACGCGCCTCCATATCGGTCACTTCGGCGGCCCGTTCGGCTTCACTGAGGGTGCGATTGGCTCGTTCCTGGGCCTCCATCAGGTGAGCGGCGGCCCGTTGCTGAGTCTCGGAGAACATCTGGGCGACGCGCTCTTGGGCCTCGGCGGTCACGCGTCCGGCCTCGTCGTGAGCCGACCGCAGAATCGCCGCACTCTGGGCGCCGAGTGCGCCCACGAGAGTCGACTCGTCGATGACCGGATTGGCCAGTCGGTGAAGAGCGTCACTCAACTGCTCCTGGGTGTCTCGCAGTCGGGCTTCGAGTTGGGTGATCTCTCGAGCCACCATCTCGAGGTGGGCGCGGACCTCCTGGGGGTCAAATCCCTTACGAACAGTGGAAAACGTCGTGCGCACCACGTCGTGGGGAGTACTACGGGTGGTGAGAATCCGGCGGTCGTCCATCCCGTCCAGCCTAGGTCGCAGCCCCCCTAAAAACGGTGTATCACCGGGGGGTCTCGACAGACGTCGGGTGGGGTGCTCCGAGGTGACGCAGATAGGTGAGTACCTGCTCGAGACTGCTCACCCCCACGACCCGTAGGGAGGGCCCGGCGACCGCGTCCGCCTGGGCCACCTCGGCGGTGGGGACAAAGAACACGGTCGCCCCGGCGCGTTCCACCGCCACCGTCTTTTCGGCGACGCCCCCCACCTCTCCCACCGCGCCGTCGAGCGAGATGGTCCCGGTCGCGGCTATGGGAATGGACCCCGCGACGGGGGTCGACGACAGTCGATCCATGATCGAGAGGGTCATGGCGAGGCCCGCCGAGGGTCCTCCAATGTTGGCGGTGTCGACCGACACCCGCACCGGACTAGTGACTCGAACTCCGTCTTCGATACCGATGCCGAGGTAGGCCGAGAGGGAGCTCACGCCCGGGCAGGGCGAGGTCAATCCCGCGGGCGCTCGCACCGCATGGAGGGTGACCCGACGTTCTCCCGTCCGGGTCAAGACCCCCGTGGGCGAGAACGTCGCCGCGTCGACGGTGGCCGTTATCTCTGAGCCCGGGTGAATTCGCGCGAGGGCGCGCACCAGGTCGCAGCCCGACGTGATGTGAGTTCCGTCGAGCGCGCTCACGAGATCACCCACCGCGAGCCCGGCCGAGGCGGCCGGTGAGTTACTCGCGACCTCGGTGATGACCGCGCCGTCGGGACTTACTTCAGGATGCCACCCGAGCGCGCGAAGGGCCGCGACCGTGGCCGCCTGCTGGGAGTCAGACATCTGGAGGAATCCCTGGGCGTCGAGCTGGGACGCGGGTACCCCGGGACTGAGTAGCGCACTCTCGGGAACGAACTGGATGGCTCCTCCGCGAAGGTGATCAACGACGTCGGCCAAGAGGGAGAGGCGTTCGAGGTAGACGTCGACGAGGTAGATGCGCGAGTGGTGGTGGCTCGTGCTCGCCCCACTCACCGAGACGAGGGGCGGCACGAGAGTGGCCTGTCCCGGAGTGATCGCGTACTGCGACGTGGGCCAGAGTCCGAGAATGACCACCAGTGCGGCCAGCGCGAGTGCTACGAGCACACTCCAGCCGAGCGGTCGAGATCGCCAGCGAGATGGTGAAATAGAGGTGTGGCTAATGACCCCACGCTAGCGAGCGCTCTCCATCTCACCCTTCTTCGGGCCCGTCACCTCGGCGGAGTCGACCTCGAGGTAGCCCGGCGCGCTCTCCACTCGACGGAGAGTCGAGATCGCGTCTTGGCCCGACGAGCTCTCGCCCACCACCAACTCCTCCAGCGTGACGAGTGGTTAGAGGCGCTCGGAGATGACTCGCCCGAGGCCCGCCGCGACGCTCTCGAGTGGATCGCTCGAGGAACGAGCGACGAGCGGGTTCTGGATGGGGTGCGCGCGAGCCTCGACGACGCCGACCCCCTGGTGTGCGAAGCGGCCTGTTTCGCGCTCGGTGAACTCACTGACCTCCAGTCCGTCGAGGCTCTCTGTCGAGTCGTGCGCGACCACGACGATCCCCGGTGTCGTGAAGCGGCCCTCGGCGCTCTCGGCGCACTCGGAGACGAGCGGGCTGTCCCCGCCATCATCGAGGCCCTCAACGACAAGGCCCCGGTGCGTCGTCGGGCAGTCGTGGCCCTCGCCGCCTTCGAGGGACCCGAGGTCGACGCGGCGCTCGAGCGATCCCGCGACGACCGCGACTGGCAAGTGCGCACCGCCATCGACCAACTCAACCCCCACGGGGTCGAGGAGAGCGACTAGCGATCGATCTCGCGAAAGAGTGCGTGGAGGTTCGACATCTGCTCCAAGCACATGGCGAGTCCACGAACGACCACCAATCCGGGGTCCTCGGCGACACGCACCGTGACCCCGGTCGCCGTTTCGATTAACTCGGCGACGTCGGCGAGCAGGGCGTGCCCACCCACGAGCGATACCCCTTGAGTGGACACGTCCTGGGAAAGGTCGGGCGGGGCGTCACCGAGACACTCCTGGACGAGACGCTCGGCCGCCGAGACCACTTCCGTCACGGCGGCGTTCACCAACTCCGGGGCGATCTCGAAGTCGACGGGGTGCCCGTCGGAGATCCGTCGGGCTCGAACGACCACCGGATGGCCCCGGACCCGCCCCTTGGCCGATCCGAGGTGGATCTTGATCTCCTCGAGCACCGCCGGGGAGACGACCACGTTGTGACGAACTCGAAGAAGGGTGGCCAGGTTCTGCTCGATGTCCCCACCGCCGATTCGGCGCGCGGCGGAGGTGACGACACCCCCGAGCGAGATCAGAGCGGCCTCGGTCACCCCGGCTCCCAAGACGGCGACGGCCGATCCCACCGGTTCCTGCACCGGCATCCCGAGCCCAATCGCCGCCGCCACGGGGGCCTCCATGAGTGTGACCTCCTTCGCGCCCGCTCGAATGGCCGCTTGGCGCAGGGCCCGGCGCTCAATCGAGGTCGCGACCGTCGGAACGCTCATGATCACCCGGGCGCGGGAGAGCTTCGAAATGCCGGCCCGGTCAAAGAGTCCCGAAATCAGGCGGGCGGTGACGTCAAAGTCGACCGTCGTACCCTGGGCGAGGGGGCGAAAGACCACCACGTGACGAGGCAGTCGGCCCACGAGGTCGAGGGCCTGGTCTCCGATATCGACAACGTCACCGCTCGACGTGTCAAGAGCCACCAGCGTCGGTTCGTCAATGAGGACGCCCCGCTGATCGGTGGCGAGTCGGGTGCGAGCCGTACCGAGATCGAGTGCTACGTCCGTGGCCACGAGTGCCCATGCTAGGGCCCGGACCCGGGGCGAGTCGGAGGGGCCTAGGTTGGAGGGGTGAGCGAGATGCCCTTTGGTCCCATGTTCGACGACGTCATGCGCATGCTGTCCCAGCAGGGCCCCGACGCCTGGTTCACCAACGCCACCCAGATGGCCATGTCCATCGCCCGAGGGGACGATGGTGATCCGAACGCCCAACCTCCACTACGCCAACGTCTCGAGCAACTCGCCCCCCTCGTCGCGCGTCACCTGGCCCAGCGGGTCGCCCAGCCCCTCGACGAATCCGTCGACGCTCTCACTCGTTCCCAGCTCACCGAGCGCGCCCTCACCCAGTGGCGCCCCCTGCTCCAACCCATGGTGGCCCTCACTCAAGAGATTCCCCCACTCGGCCAGAACGCGGGAGTCGACGACCCCTCGGCGATGATGGCTCAGTTCGCCCAGACGCTCGGGCCCCTCTTCGTCGGTTTTCAACTCGGTTCGGTCGCCGGGCACTACTCCGAGCGGGCGTTCTCGCTGGCCGCTCTGCCCCTCCCTCGCCCCTACGCCCCGGGGCTCGTCGTGAATAACGTCGCGCGCTTCAGCGAGGAGTGGTCCCTCGACCTCGATCAGGTCATGGTCTTCGCCCTCGCCCACGAGATGCTCAGTGCGCTCATCCTCTCCCAGGCCGGAGTCGGTGACGCTCTGCGTTTTATCCTCGCCGACACCGTTCGCGAAGCGGCTCGCACTCAGGGCGACATCGTCTCTCGGCTCCAAGAACTCTCGGGGTCGGCCGACGCCAGTGAGATTCTGGCTCACCCCGAACGACTCCTCGAGGGGCTGACGACACCGGAGGATTCGACCGCCACGCGTTCCCTCAACGCGGCGGTCGCCGCCCTACTCGCGGTGGGCGACTCCGTAGCGGCCGACGTGACGGGAGCGCTCACGGGTCCCCACGACGCGATTGTCGAAGCGTGGCGCCGACGACGCTTGAGCGACGCGCGGGGCGAAGACGCGGCCGCCGCGCTCTTCGGGGCCAGTCTTCAAGGCGAGCACCACGAACGTGCCGCTCACTGGGCTCGCCACGTCATCGACTCGTACGGCGACGGCGCCCTCGGGGCCCTCCTCCGAGCCGACGCCCTACCGAGCGACGACGAACTGAGTGACCCCGACGGGTGGTGGCAGCGAGTCTCCACCTCGCCTCTGGCGTAGCGAGGGGCCTACACAAGGCGAAGGGTCTAGGCCTCTTCTTCGTAGCCCAGGTTCCACTCCACGAGGAGATTCTCTCGCTCGGCGTCCCGGTTCACCCGCTCGCGATTACGACGAAACTGGGGATCGTGGGGGGGGAGAAATCGCAGGCGAGCGTCGATACGGTCGACGAACCCCTGAATCTGCTCTTCGTCCCCGAACACCATCCGACACTCCCAGTGAGGCGCGACCGGACCGAGGTAGACGACTTGGACGTGACCCACGGGGTCGGTGACGACGGTCGTCTCAGCGCTAGGAATGTGGCTCACGAACTTTCCTCCAGGGACGGGGATTGAGTGGTAAGTCTAGACCCCACCCCCCGCGGGTCGTCGAAGGAACCTCCCGGCCCAGACTCTCGTCCTTCGAATCGCCTGAAAGGTGGGGGTCGCACCAGATGGTCCGACGACAACCCGACAGAACCCCCCCTAGTGTGAGCCCGTGCTCGAGTGCGTGATCAATATCTCCGAGGGACGCGACTCCGAGGTTCTTCGCGCCCTCGACGTGGCGGCCGGCGAGTCGTTGAGAGATCGCCACTCTGACCCCCACCACCATCGCAGCGTCTTCACGCTCATCCACCACGTCGATGAACTTCGACGGGACGTTCACGCCCTCGCACTCGCGACCCTCGAACTCGTCGACCTGACTCGCCACCACGGAGTTCACCCCCGTCTCGGGGTTCTCGACGTCGTTCCCTTCGTCGCCCTGGAGCCCTCACAGGCCCCTCGCGCGATCGAGGAGAGGGACCGAGTCGCGCGATGGCTCGGGGAACGAGGGGTCCCGGTGTTCCTCTACGGCCCACTGGCGAGTGGCCAGAGAGAACTGCCCACCCTTCGTCGTGAGGCGTTCCGAAGTCTCGCGCCCGAGTGGGGACCTCCGTCGCCGAACCCGCGCTGGGGGTCGTCCGCGGTCGGTGCGCGGGACGTTCTTCTCGCGTGGAATATCTGGTTGCGCGACGTCTCCCTGTCCGACACGCGCAGCGTGGCCCGGGACCTTCGCCGACCGGGACTTCGCACTCTCGGACTCGCCGTCGGAGAGTTCACCCAGGTGTCGTGCAACATCGTGGACTGGACGATGGCGAGCCCCCTCGAGGTCTACGACACCGTCGCCCAGCGCGTCGGACTCTCTCGCATTGAGCGAGCTGAACTCGTCGGACTCGCCCCCCGGGCGGTCCTCCACACTCTCCCCGAGGAACGCTGGGAACAACTCGGATTCTCGGAGTCGACCACCATTGAGGGCCGACTCGCGTAGTACAGCGTCACCCAGGGCTCGTACGCCTCGGGTCTCGAGGAATCGACTTAGCTCGCAGCTTGAGCCCGACGCTCAATGGCTCGGGCTCGGCGCAAGCGACGCCGTTCACGCTCACTCATCCCACCCCAGATACCAAATTTCTCGCCGTTATCGAGGGCGTACTCCAAGCAGTCCTCGCGAACTACGCACCCGCGACACACCTCTTTCGCCTCGCGCGTCGAGGCGCCCCGCTCAGGGAAGAAGAGGTCGGGGTCCACTCCCATGCAGTTCGCCCGAGCCTGCCAGCCCCGGTCCTCCATGCCACTCATCAGATCCACGATGTCCACGCCGTCTCCCCCGGGGTCTCTGGCTGCCATCAGCCGTGTAATTACACCGGTGTCATTGTGGCCGACGTGACGGGAGAATGCAAATCCTTTCTAAGACGCGCGCCGTCGACGAGAGACGAAGTCGTCGAGAACGTACGCGCCGAGATCATCGATCGAGGTGTAGAAGGTTCGCCCGGAGTTGACCTGGGCGATCTGTTCGACGAACGGGAACTGGCTGCGCTCGATATCGAGGGCGAAGGTGTTGATCACGATGCCCGCGCGAGTACAACGCACGACCTCGGCCATCGTGCGCTCGAGAGTCTCGCGCACCGGGGGCCAGGAAAAGAAGGGGGTCCCGTCGGCGTCGAGGTGAGCGGTCGGTTCCCCGTCGGTCACGACCACTATCTGACGCACACCGCGTTGGTCGCGCATCAGGTGGCGTCCGAGGGCGAGGGCGTGCTGGAGGTTCGTTCCGTAGGAGTCGTCAATGCTCAGAGTGACCAGCTCGTCGGGTCGCAACTCGAAGGCCGTCGCGGAGAAGCCAATCACCGCGAGAAAGTCGCGGGGGTAGCGCTGACGGATGAGTTCCACCATGGCCACGAGCATCTTCTTCGCCGGACCGAGGTTTCCTCGAAGCGCCATGGAGCGCGAGAGGTCGATCGCGAAAACCGTCGCGTTACGCCGCTCACCCTCGACCTCGTGAACCACGAAGTCGTCGGGAGCAACCCGTAACGGCAACCCGGGACCCTCTCGCCGCAGCGCATTTCTCAACGTGTCGCCCACGTGCAGGTGGGCGAGGTCCCCCGACTCGAAGGCCCGAGAGGTCTCTTGGCGCTCCCCCCTCACGTCGCGCTCGAGTGAGTGGTGGCCCCCGTTGAGTGTGACGCGTGCAGCGTCGGCGAAGAGGTCCCGCAGGGCCCGACGCCCAATCCGCGTGAGGGCTCGAGGGGTGAGAATCGGTTCACCGTGGGCGGACTCCATGAGACCCCTAGAACGAAGACCCGAGAGGGTGTGGCGAAGCCGTTCGACGTGACGAGCGGCGTCGTCGCCGAGGTGTCGACGAATCTGTTCCACGTCGACTTCGGGGAGGGCGAGGGCCGCACCGGATCGGGCGAGGAAGGACTCGATTTCGCGCAGTTGGGCGAGGGCTTGAGTCGTGTCCACGGCCTCACCCAGGCTGGAACCACCCGGCGCTCGACTCGAACTCGACCAATCGATCTCGGGTGTTTCGTGTCGAAGGTTGGACATCAACCGATGAAGAGACCACCCGAAGTCGGCGTCGTCGGTGATCTGACCCATGAGCTGACGCAACTCGTCTTGTTGTCCCGCGGGCAGACTCCGAAACATGGCCTCCGCGGCGGCGGCGCGCTCGGCCAATTGGCGTACCACGTCGTCGAGGGACTGAGCCCCCGGGAAGAAGTCCTGGTTACGCCGGAGAAACTCCTCGCTCTCCTTCTCGACGTCGTCACCCCGGCGGCGACGCTCAAGGAGATCGGACAGCTCGTTCATCATCTCTCTCAGTCGAGCCATCGCCGCCGGATCCGGATTCGTGAGCGCGTCCTTCGCCGCCTCGAAGTACGTCGACAAGAGGTCGTGGGTGAGCTCATTCGAGAGTTGGTCGAACTCCGTGGCGGCTTCGGAAGAACTGAACTCGTAGTGGCGCGCACTCTCGAAACGTTCGGCGAAACGAGACCCCCACAGCGCCCGCTCGAGATTCTTCGACTCGGCTCGCCGTCGAGCGTCGGTGTCGGAGCCTTCGGGAGCGTCGCGCACCGATCGCTCCAGTTCCTCCGCTTCGAGTCGCTCCACGTGCTCGAGCCACTGGGAGTACCGTTCGAGAGGGTCAGCGCTGTTCGACGAGTTCTCGAGGTCCAGCCGTCGAGCCCGCACTCGCTCGAGTAGATCGTCGAGACCCTCCACTCGTTCCCCGTCCACCCCGGTAAATCCCGCTCGCACTAGGTCCTCGAGCGCCCGAGAGACGTCACCGTGCTCGAGGACCTCCTCAGAGAGTTGGGCGAGAATCTCGTCGAGATCCTCGTCGATATCGTCCTCCGAGCGCCGCCGGCGATACGACGACGGCACTAGCGACTCCGGGCTCGGTACTGGGCGAGCGGCCCCGAGGTGTCCTTACCCAGTCGCTTCGTAACGAAGAGGCCCTCAAGAACGTACTCCGTGGCGGCGGCGAGCTCCCCTGGTTCTTCCGAGTTCGCCACCCGCGCAGCGGCCTCGCGTAACGCCGGCATCGCGTCGAGTGTTCTCGCGTAGTCACTACTCGGGAGATCCTCTCCGACGTGAACCACGACCTCCCCGTCGAACTCACCCACGATGTCGGCCGCTCGCTCGAGCACCACGTGCTGGGCGAAACTCTGACGTGTCGCTAGGGCGATGAGGGCCGGAATCACTCGCTCCGCCTCGTCGTCGTCCAACGTGTCGAACTCGATTTTTCCTTGAGTGGATTGGATCATCGCGCCGAGGTCGCTGATCCGCGGAACCACCGTCGACTCACCGTGGCGAAGGGCCCGTCGCGTCGCCGAGGCCACCACTGTCTCGTAGTTGGCGATGGAGAGTCTGACCGACACACCGGAACGCTGGGACACGGCCTGACTTTGGCGAGCCACGTGCGACGTTCGTGCGATCACGTCCTCGATGAACCACGGCACGACGAGGTCGAGGCCGGCGGTCTCGGCGTGAGCCTCGTCACGCATGATGGCGATCTCCGTCTCAATCTCGAAGGGGTAGTGGGTACGAATCTGCGAGCCGAACCGGTCTTTCAATGGAGTGATGAGACGACCGCGGTTGGTGTAGTCCTCGGGGTTGGCGGTGGCCACGACGACCACGTCCACCTCAAGACGCACGAGGTGGGTACGAATCTGCACGTCACGTTCCTCGAGAACGTTGAGCAGCCCCACTTGTATACGTTCAGCGAGGTCGGGGAGCTCGTTGATGGCGAAAATACCCCGGTGGGACTTGGGCACCAAACCGAAGGAGAGGGCCCGAGGATCGTCCAGGTACAGTCCGCCGGCCACCTTGATGGGGTCGATGTCGCCAATGAGGTCGGCCATAGAGGTGTCGGGGGTCGCGAGCTTTTCGGCGAAGCGCTCCTCGCGGCGAATCCACTCAATGGGGGTGTCCTCCCCGTGGGTAGCGATGAGGTCGTGGGCGTAGGCCGAGAGAGGTCGACAAGGGTCGTCTCGAACTGGCGAACCCGCGACGACCGGAATCCACTCGTCAAGAAGGTCCACGAGCGCTCGAATGAGTCGGGTCTTCGCCTGGCCCCGCTCACCGAGCAAGATGACGTCGTGGCCCGCGAGCAGGGCGGTCTCGAGTTGGGGCAGTACGGTCTCGTCGTAGCCGCGCACCGCCGAGGTGAGCGAACGACCCTCCCGGAGACGAGTCTCGAGATTGCTGCGCATCTCCTCTCGTACCGAACGACTCACGTAGCCCGAGTCGCGAAGTTGGCGGAGTGTGCGAGGAGTGGGGGTGACACTGGTCATGCGCTCAACTTAAGCGGCTCCACCACGCTCGGCGCCGGCCCTGGGATTCATTGATGCGCCCTATCGAGGCCATCGAGAATTTTCATCATCAATATGAATGAATTTGCTGCTTTTCCATTTACAGTATCTATCTCACAACCACGAGATAGGAGAGCCTTCGTGTCCCTCATCAACACCGAGATTGCGCCCTTTACCGCGACCGCGTACCACAACGGAGCCTTCGTTCCGGTCAGTGACCAGGACCTGAAGGGCCACTGGTCGGTCGTCTTCTTCTACCCGGCGGACTTCACCTTCGTCTGCCCGACCGAACTCGGCGACCTGGCGGACTACTACGGCGAACTGCGCTCCCTCGACGTCGAGGTCTACTCGGTCTCTACGGACACCCACTTCACCCACAAGGCGTGGCACGACACCTCCGACACGATCCGCAAGATCACCTACCCCATGATCGGTGACCCCACCCAGACCATCTCTCGGAACTTCGGCGTCCTGCGCGAAGACGAGGGTCTGGCCGACCGCGCGACCTTCCTCGTCGACCCCGATGGCGTCATCCAGATCGTGGAGATGACCGCCGAGGGTATTGGTCGAAACGCCAGTGAACTCGTCCGCAAGATTCGCGCCGCCCAGTACGTCCGGAGCCACCCGGGCGAGGTGTGCCCCGCCAAGTGGGAAGAGGGTGAGACCACCCTCGCCCCGTCGCTGGACCTCGTCGGAAAGATTTGATCGCCGTGCTCGACGCCTCGATCCTGGCTCAACTCCGAGACCACTTCACGCGCCTCACCCGGCCGGTGCACCTCGTCGTGTCTCTCGACGATTCACCGACGTCGGCGCAGATGCGCGAACTGGTGAGCGAACTCGCCGAGACGAGTTCCTGGATCGAGGTCGTCGAGCGCGCCGACGAGTGGACTCCGTCGTTCGCAGTCGCCCAACCCGGCGACGAACCACGAATTCGCTTCGCCGGTCTCCCGCTCGGTCACGAGTTCACCTCACTGATTCTCGCCGTCTTGCACGTCGGAGGACACCCGCCCGTGGTGGAAGAGTCCCTGGCTCGAGCGGTGGAGACGCTGACCGATGATTTGGTCGTGGAGACCTTCTTCTCCCAGTCCTGCCAGAACTGCCCCGAGGTCGTCCAGGCCCTCAATCTGATGGCCGTGCTCAATCCCCGCGTTCGCCACGTGGCCATTGACGGCGCCAGCTTTCGTGAGGAGGCCGACGGGCGCGGAGTCCTCGCGGTGCCCAGTGTCTTTGTCAACGGAGAGCCCTTCCTCACCGGGCGCAGTTCACTCGCGGACATCGTCGAACGGCTCGACCTCGACGCTGCCACGGCCCACGCCGCCGAACTCGACGGACGCGAGCCCTACGACGTCGTGGTCGTCGGGGCCGGCCCGGCCGGAGTCTCCGCGGCCGTCTACACCGCTCGAAAGGGTGTGCGCACCGCCATGGTGGGTGAGCGAATCGGCGGTCAGGTGCTCGACACCATGGCCATCGAGAACCTCATCTCGGTTCCCCACACCGAAGGCCCCCAACTCGCCCGCGATCTCGAACGCCACGCGCGCGAGTACGACGTCGACATCATTGAGCGCGAGAGAGTACTGCGACTCGGGCGAGACGACTCGTTCTTCACCCTCGACCTACGTAGCGGGGCTCGTCTGAAGGCGCGCTCCGTGATCGTCGCGAGCGGAGCTCGCTGGCGGACCCTCAACGTTCCCGGCGAGACCGAACTCCTCAACAAGGGAGTCACCTTCTGCCCCCACTGCGACGGACCACTCTTTAAGGGCCACGACGTGGTGGTGGTGGGCGGCGGCAACTCCGGCGTCGAGGCCGCCCTCGATCTCGCCGGACTGTGCTCCTCGGTCACTCTCCTCGAATACGACACTCAGCTTCGCGCGGACGACGTTCTCCAGCGAGCACTCGCGCGCCGCGACAACGTCCGCGTCGTCACCGGGGCGCAGACTCTTCGCATCACGGGCCAGGACCGGATGGATGGACTGGTGTACCTCGACCGACAAAGCGGTCTCGAGCACCGGGTCGAGGCGAGGGGGGTCTTCGTCCAGATCGGCCTGGTGCCCAACACCGACTGGCTGACCGGGACCCTCGAACTCAGTGCTCGCGGCGAGGTGGTCGTCGACGACCGGGGAGCGACCTCTCTCGAGGGGGTCTTCGCCGCCGGTGACTGCACCACGGCGCCGTACAAGCAGATTGTGGTCGCCCTCGGCTCGGGAGCCGACGCGGCTCTCGCCACCTTCGACTACCTCATCAGACTCGACTCCGAAAGGGCGCCGAGCGTCGCGTCGTGAATCTCCGGGACCTCGAGTACCTGGTCGCGGTGGCCGACCATCGACACTTCGGTGAGGCCGCCGCCGCCTGCTTCGTCTCCCAGCCGACCTTGTCGACCCAGATCAAAAAGTTGGAGACGGAACTCGGGGTGGAACTCGTCGAGCGCACCCCCCGTTCGATCCACATGACCGCGGTGGGTGAGCGAGTCGTGGAAGCGGCTCGCGACGTTCTCGCCGGCTCCACGCGCATTCACGAACTCGCGCGAGCGGCGAGGGACCCCGAAGCGGGGAGCTTACGACTCGGGGTGTTCCCCACGCTCGCGCCCTACCTGCTCCCCCACGTCGTACCGTCCCTACACCGACGAT
>JAKBAZ010000050.1 GCA_021826255.1 Actinomycetes bacterium | reverse complement strand
TCCTCGGGGAAAAGACGCCGCTCCACGACCCCGACCTTCGAGGCGCCCTGGTGGGGCTCACCTTATCGACTACTCGGGGAGATATTCACCGCGCCTTTCTCGAGGCTATCGCCTACGCGTTTCGCGCCCACCTCGACGTCCTGACCCACCACGGGGTGTCGCCCTCGAGCATCAGGGTGACCAACGGCGGATCTCGTTCACGTCTCTGGCGCGAGATTCTGGCGGACGTCTTGGGCGTGGCTCTGCACTCGATTGTCGACCATCCGGGCGCGTCCTTTGGCGCGGCGGTGCTCGCGGCCCACGCCGTGGGCGCGATACCTTCGCTCGACTACGTTCGCGACCACCTCGAGGTGGGGGAGATGATCGAACCCCGACCGCAGTATCGCGATCTGTACGACGAGCGCTACCGTCACTTTCACGAGTGGGGCGCGGCCACGACGGCCGTGTCCCACGCCCTCGCAAGGAGTCAACGATGAATCGTCCCATTGCCGTCGTCACCGGAGCTGGATCGGGCATCGGGCGAGCGATCGCCCGCGAGTTATCGCGTCGCGGCCATCACGTCGTCGTGAGCGACCTCGATCTCGCCTCGGCCGAGCAGACCGCTCGTGAGTTGGACTCGGCCGAGGCTCACCGGCTCGATGTGACCGAGCCGGAGCAGTCGCTCGATCTCGCCCGAGGCGTGAGGGATACCCACGGCCGACTGGACGCGTGGATTTCTAACGCGGGTATCTCGAAGATGCAAAGGTTCGTCGACACCTCTCCGAGTGACCTCCGTCGAACCTTTGCGGTCAACACCGAGGGGGTCTTCTACTGTGGTCAGGCGGCGGCTCGGGTGATGATGGAGTTAGGTCGTGGCGGCGTCATTGTGAATACGGCGTCCATGGCGGCCAAGCAGGGTCGGGTTCCGTTCCTCGCCGACTACGTGGCGTCGAAGTTTGCGGTGATGGGCCTCACTCAGGCGATGGCCTTTGAACTGGCCCCCCACGGAATCCGAGTCAACGCGGTCTGTCCGGGCTTCGTCGCGACGCCTATGCAGGAACGAGAGTTGGCCTGGGAGGCCGAGTTACGGGGGGTGAGCCCCGAAGAGGTCCAGCGACTCTGGGTGAACGACACGCCACTGGGTCGGCTCCAAACTCCCGAGGACGTGGCGAGCGCCGTGGCGTTCCTGGTTTCGGCCGACGCCGCCTTCATCACGGGAGAGTCCCTGTCGGTAAACGGCGGGGCGTACATGGACTAGGTCCAACGTGACAGTGCCGTTACCGGCACGAAATACTCCCGACACACTCGGTCCTTAGAGTGGGCTCAATGAGCCTCCGCTTCGCGCCCGATAACTCGGGAGCCTGGAACGAGATGTTCTCGGCCTCGGGTGAACCCCGCTCCCTCTACGGCCGACTCGTGAGCGACCTACAAGAGTTCACCCTGGCCGATCTGCGCGAGCGCGCCGACGCACTCCAGCGCACGTTTCTTGATCGGGGGGTCACCTTCGCCCACTCCGGTGAGGAGCGACCCTTCCCCCTCGACTTGGTGCCCCGCATCATTGGCTCACTCGAGTGGGAGCGTCTCTCCCAAGGAGTCGCCCAACGAGTTCGCGCTCTCGAGGCCTTCCTCGATGACGCCTACGGCGAAGGACGGGCCTTCGACGACGGCGTGATTCCACGAGCCCTCGTCACCACGAGTCCCCACTTTCTGAGAGCCGCCTTCGGCGTGAGGGCCGCGAACGGTGTCCGCGTCGTCGTCTCGGGGATCGATCTCGTACGGGACGAGACGGGCAACTTCAGAGTTCTCGAAGATAATCTGCGCACTCCTTCCGGGGTGAGCTACGTCATCGAGAATCGCCGAGCGATGACCCAACACTTCTCGGCCCTCTTCTCCGACCATCGCGTCCATCCGGTCGACTCCTACCCGGCGCGACTCTACGGGGCCCTCCGAGCCGCCGCGCCGGCGAGAGTCAGTGACCCCACGGTCGTCGTCTTGACTCCCGGAGTCCATAACCCGGCCTACTTCGAACACGTGGTGCTCGCTCGATTGATGGGAGTCGAGTTGGTCGAGGGACGAGACCTGCTCTGTCGGGCGAACCGGGTCTACATGAGAACGACCGCGGGGGAGCGACCGGTCCACGTCATCTATCGGCGACTCGACGACGACTGGCTCGACCCCCTGCAGTGTCGGCCCGACTCGATTATCGGCGTCGCGGGGCTCGTCAACGCGGCCCGAGCGGGGAACGTCACCTTGGCCAACGCCCTCGGCAACGGAATCGCCGACGACAAGGTGGTCTACTCCTACGTACCCGACTTCATTCGCTACTACTTGGGGGAAAAGCCGGTGCTCGACAACGTCGACACGTGGCGCCTCTTTGAACCCGGAGTGGTGGACGAGGTGGCGGCGTCTCTCGAAGAGTTCGTCATTAAACCGGTGGACGGATCGGGGGGCAAGGGGATCGTGATTGGCCCACGGGCGAGCAAGGCGGAGATTGAGACCACCAGACGAGCGATTCTCGCTCGCCCTCGGGGTTTCATCGCGCAGCGCCCGGTGGCGCTCTCCACGCTGCCCACTCTCGTGGGAGACGAGATCGCTCCTCGGCACGTGGATCTGCGACCCTTTGCCGTCAACGACGGGCGCGACGTGTGGGTCTTACCCGGGGGCCTCACCCGAGTGGCCCTGGGCGAGGGTGAACTGATCGTCAACTCGTCGAGGGGTGGGGGCTCGAAGGACACGTGGGTCCTCTCAGACGAGCCCGCGAGTTTTGGTCAAGCCCACGTGCCTCGATCGGTGCGCTCGTCTCGGGGCGCCCGTCTCGATGCCTCACCGCGCCAGAACGACGAGATGGCGACCTCGGGCGGTGAGCAGTGAGCGATCGGGCGATGTTGTCGCGCTTGGCTGAATCTCTCTTCTGGCTCGGTCGCTACATCGAACGAGCCGACGACACCGCCCGCATGGTCGACACCTACGTCCACCGCATGGTGGAGGACCCCCGAAATGACGAGCGGGCCACTTGCCAGAGCCTCCTAGCCATCCTCGGCGTCGACGCGCCCTCGGGTGCGGCTCGTCTCGAACCGACCCTGCAGACCATCGTCTATGACTCAGAGAACCCCAACTCCATCGCCGGAGCGTTGAGCGCGGCCCACGACAACGCCCGGCGGAGTCGCGACGTGATTTCCTCCGAGGTCTGGGTCGCCCTCAACGCCACTCGCCACGAGCTTCCGGCGAGGGAGGCCGAGGCGCGTCTACGGGGCCCCGCGAACTACTTGGCCTACGTCAGAGAGAGATGCGCGCTCCTCGCCGGTGTGGCCGACGCCACCATGAGCCACGACGAGGGGTGGCACTACCTCGTGCTCGGGCGCACGCTGGAACGAATCGACATGGTGGCCCGGCTCTTGCGAGGCCGAGTCGTGAACGAACGAGTGGCGCCCGACTGGGTGGCCTTTCTTCGGGCGGCGGGGGCCATGGAGGCGTATATGAGGTCCGGAGTCGAGATCCACGACGCCGGTGGAGTGGCGGGCTTTTTGCTCCTCGATCGCAACTTTCCCCGTTCGGCGCTCTTTGGTCTCTTGCGCGCGGACGAGTGTCTCGTGGAGATCTCGCCCGGGGGCCAACGCGCCACCGCGGGCGACAGCGCCCGCCACGCCCTGCATCGCGCTCGGACGACGCTCGAGTACTTGACCTCAGACGACGTCAACGACCAATTGAGTGAACTGCTCACCATGCTCGAAGTGACGTGTACTCGAGTCACCGACGCCGTGACGGACCGCTACTTCCGTCATGATGACGCGGTGTCGTGGAACTGGGAGGGGGCGTTGTGAGTGAACGTTTGGGCCTGCGGGTACGACACCACACGGGGTTTTCCTACGCCGGTTACGCCAGCGCCTCCTACAACGAAGCCCGGGTGACACCTCGTTCCGGGCCGGGCCAGCGAGTCTCCACTTCTCAGGTGTCGCTCTCTCCCAACGTGCCCCTCGCGACCTACGTTGACTACTTCGGGACGGTGGTGACCACCTTCGACGTTCAAGAACCCCACGAGCGTCTCGACGTCGAAGCGACGAGCGCCCTCGAGAGTTGGGCCCCGCCGCGCCCCGTCGCGCTGGACTGGCGGGAATTACGCGATCCCCGACTGCGCGATCGCTACGCGGAGTACCTCACGGCGACGCCTCGAACCTCGCTCGACTCGGTCGGAATCGATCCTCGAGACGTGGCCGGCGGGGGCGTTCACGACGTGGTGGACACCCTGTGCGAGTGGGTTCGTGGCTGGATTACGTACGAACCGGGTTCGACCAGCGTGTCGGCCACCGCGGCCGAAGTGTGGAACAGTCGACGCGGGGTGTGCCAAGACATCACCCACGTCACGATTGCGCTACTGCGTCGGCTCGACATACCCGCGCGGTACGTGTCGGGCTACCTCTACCCCGGTCGAGACCCCGAGGTAGGGGAGTGGATCGCGGGGGAGTCACACGCCTGGGTGGAGTACTTCGCCGGCGAGTGGACGGGAGTTGATCCCACGAACGGAGTCGCCGAGACGGCCCGGCACGTGGTCGTCGGCCACGGGCGAGACTACGACGACGTCGCGCCCCTGCGCGGCATCTACCAGGGCCCCCACGCCAGCGGACTCGGCGTCGTGGTGGAGATGACGAGAGTTCACTGACGTCCTCCGCCGGACGACTCGGGTAGCCTGCCGACGTGGATTTAGAGATGAGAGGTCGCGTCGTTCTCGTCACGGGGGGCACTGACGGCGTCGGCTGGGCCCTCGCTCAACGACTAGTCGACGAGGGGGCTCGAGTCGTGGTGTGCGGGCGTGACGAGGCCCGCGTAGCGCGCGTCGGGCACCACCTGGCCGACTCGGGACTAGCGCTACGGGCCGACGTGACCGATGCCGAGGACTGCGCTCGAGTGGTCGAGGGGACTCTTGAACGCTTCGGTCGCCTCGACGCACTCGTCAACAACGCCGGGCGTTCCCTGGCCCTCGCAGTGGCCCAGGCGAGCGACGACGAGTGGCGTGCGGACCTCGAGTTAAAAGTCATCGCGGCGCAACGTTTAGCTCGACTGTGCTGGAGTGCGCTCATCGAGAACGGGGGAAGCATCGTCAACGTCCTCGCCATTTCGGCTCGAACCCCGGGGGCGAACTCGACCCCCACGGCCGCCTCGCGCGCGGCGGGACTCGCCCTCACCAAGGCCCTCTCACGCGAGGGGGCGCCCCACGGAGTGAGGGCCAACGCCGTCCTCATTGGCCTCATCGAGTCGGGACAGTGGGAGAGGCGAGCGGCGCTCTCGGGTGAGTCACTCGAGGACTTTTATCGTCGTAGAGCGCGCGAGGATCAGGTCCCGCTCGGCCGGTTTGGTCGACCCGAGGAGTTCGCCGACCTCGTGAGTTTCCTGGTGTCGCCCCGAGCGTCCTACCTCACGGGAGTGGGAATCTCACTCGACGGCGGACTGTCCCCCGCAATCTGAGACGCGAGTCAATCGAGCTCCCGGTAAGGTCGCGGCACGACAACGTTAAAGGAGCCTTCGTGAGCGGTACCCACGCCCTCTGGTCCCCGGCCCCCTCCTCCGAGGCCCCCCTGGCTGTTCTTCTTCACGGTCGCGGGGCGGATGAGCACGCCGGTCAAGCCCTCGCCGCGCACATCCCGGACTCCTACCAGACGGTGGCGCTACGCGGACCGGTCAGTCTCGGTTCGGGACGCTACACCTGGTTCGAAAACCAGGGCATTGGCCGACCCCAACCCGAGTCCCTCGACGCGTCGCTCGCGTGGTTTCGAGACTGGCGAACCCGAGAGGCCCCGGACCGGCGAGTGGTGGTCGTGGGATTTTCGGGGGGTGCCGCTTTCGCGGGAGCGGTCGTGCTGGAGGACCCCACGAGCGTGGCGGGAGCGGCGTTACTCTACGGCACCGTTCCCTTCGATGCGGGTCTCGCGACCGAGCCGGGTTCTCTCGACGGCGCTCGCGTGTTTCACGCTCAAAGCGTGGATGACGAAGTGATGCCGAAGGACCTCATGGACCGCACGTGGCACTACCTACGAATGGACTCGGGGGCGAACGTCGTCGCTCTTCGTACTAGTGGTCCTCACGACGTCTCCCACGAGGCATCAGAGGCTCTTCACCGGTGGCTCGAGTTCATTGAGCAGCGCCCCTCGGAGTCCTAAGACCCCTCAGTAGAGTGGCGGGGGTGAACACCACCCCCACCATCGTCGTCGCCGAAGGTGACGAAACCGGCCAAGAGCTTCTCGACGAGGCGCTGAGAGTCTTTCATCCCGACGTTCTCGGAGTCGAAGTTGATCTCCAGCGATTCGACTTGTCACTCGAGAACCGCGAGCGTACCGGTAACGACGTGGTGCGCGAGGCCGCCCGGGCGATGAGCGAGACCGGTCTCGGTCTCAAAGCGGCGACGGTGACGCCCCCCGAACGCGGGGGCGTGGGCTCTCCTAATCGGCTGTTGCGAGAGGGTATCGACGGATCGGTCATCGTGAGAACGGGGCGTCGAATACCTGGTGTGTCGCCGGCGGTCGCGGGGGTTCACCACCCGATCATGGTGATTCGTATGGCGGTAGGGGACGCGTACGGCGCCGCCGAGGGTCGAGAGGGCGCCGACGGGGAGTTAGGCGAAGTGGCCTGGCGCACCGAGCGCATCGAACGATCGGTGTGCCGTCAAGTGGCGGAGTTCTCCTTCGTGGCGGCGCGGATGAACCACGGGCTCGTCTACGGGGGTCCCAAGTGGACGGTATCTCCGACGTACGAGGGCCTGCTGAAAGAGGAGATGGACGAGGCCGCGAAGCGACACCCCGACGTGATCTACCGGCCGGTTCTTGTCGACGCGGCCTACGCGGGGCTCATGACCGAGAACTTCGACCGCACCGTCGTCATGCCCGCCCTGAACCGGGACGGCGACGTCTTGTCGGACCTCGTACTGGCGATGTTTGGATCCATTGCCGGAGCCGAATCCGTTCTGCTCTCGCTCGATGAGGATCTGCGACCGCGAGTCGCCATGGCCGAAGCCCCTCACGGAACCGCGCCGTCGCTGCAGGGCAAAAACGTGGCCAACCCGATGGCCATGCTGCTCGCCGAAGCGGCACTTCTCGACTACGCCGGGGTCCAGCGAGATGACCCGGCCCTACGCGACGCGGGCCAACGCCTCCGCGACGCTACCTTGGAGGGGGCGGCCGAGGGAGTACGCACCTTCGATCTGGGCGGAGAGGCGAGAACGAGCGAGGTGGTCGACGACGTCGTGAGTCGACTCACTCGCCGGTGACCGACTGGACTCCCGAGAGTCTCTACGACTATTTCGACCAGTTCGCCTCGGTCGCCGAAACCCGCGCGGGTGACCTTCGCTCTCTCGAGTCACCAGAACAGGTTCGAATATTGCACGAGGTTCGCTCCACCTGGGCTCGGCGGTTGCGTGAACTCGACGATGGCGCCTTTATCTCACTCCTGGTGACTCTCGTGGAGGATCTCTACTTCCTCGGGGTCGAGTGTGACGAGCTCTCGCGAGAGTTGCTGGGCTACGTCGTGGCGGTGTGGGGAACGGGTCTTCACGTCGCCGAGGAACGTGGGTATCGCGTGCGTTACCTCATCGACAATCACTGGCGCGACCCCGGGCGTGCCCAAGCGGTCTTTTCTCTCCTGGCTCCGGCAGCCGAGATGACTTTCGTTTTGGTGCTCGACGACGAGGGTCCAGTCGTCCTCAAGTCGGTGAGCGGGCACGCCGTGTACCTCGACCCCCGAGGAGTCGAGGGGTGCCTCGACGCCCCGCTGACGTTAGGTAGAGAGCCCGGGGATGTGGTCATCGAACGTCACGCTGCGCCCACCCCGGGATCTCCGGCGCACGCATGGGTCACCCCCCTTCGCTGACCCCGAGGTCGCTCGTAAGTCACCGGGTCGTCACTCGCCGTTAGGAGTGTCGCCGTAGTGTCGCGACCCGTGAGCGTTCTTGGTGGACAGAGAGTCGTCGTCGTGGGTGGGGGAGTGCTCGGCACTCTGCACGCCTACGTGGCCCTGGAGCGAGGGGCCGTCGTCACGCAGGTGGAGCGGAACGACCTACCCCGAGGGGCCACGGTGAGAAACTTCGGACTGGTCTGGGTGAGCGGTCGGCGCGCGGGGCCGGAGTTGGCTCTGGCTCAACGGGCGCGAGATCTGTGGCAAGAGATTGCCTCCGCGGTCCCCACCGTTGGATTTCGGGCCAACGGGTCGCTGACGGTGGTTCGTCCCGGTCCCGAAACGGAGCTCGCTCGAGCCGCCCTCGAACTACCCGACGCGGCAGAGCGCGGTTTCGAGTGGCTCGACGGAGCCGAGGCGCTCGCGGTGAACTCGGCGTTGCGCGAGGACGCGTTTGGCGCTCTCTGGTGTCG
>JAKBAZ010000049.1 GCA_021826255.1 Actinomycetes bacterium | reverse complement strand
CTTTCTCGGTTACGGACTGACCGAGACCAACGCGTACGGTCCCCAGAACTACGCCGAGGACTACGTGCGCCGACCCGGCTCGACGGGACAGGTTCCCACCATCGTCATGGACGTCGAGATTCGAGATGATAAGGGTCGACGGTGCGCCGTTGGCGAGGTTGGTGAGATCTGGGTGAACGGTCCGACCCTGGCACGCGGGTACTGGCGACGAGACGAAGAGACTCGCGCAGCCTTCGTGGAGGGATGGTTTCGAACCGGGGACCTCGGATACCTCGACGACGAGGACTTTCTCTACGTGGTCGACCGAGTGAAGGACGTGATTATCCGGGCCGGCGAGAACGTCTACTGCGCCCAAGTGGAGGCCGTTCTCAGCCGCCACCCGAAGGTCGTGACCTCGGTGGTCGTGGGCCTCGAGGACGAGCGACTGGGTCAGCGCGTCGGGGCCCTCGTCGTGGTGCGAGCGACCGACCGGGTGAGCGAGGAGGAGATTCGCGAGTTCGCCACCCGTCACCTCGCTCGCTATCAGGTGCCGAGCGACATCGTCATCAGTGCGTCCCCCGTCCCGGTCACGGCGACGGGCAAGGTCAAAAAGGACCTCGTGCGGTCGATCTACTTCTGAAACCAGACGTCGAGGATGTCGCGGGCGTAGTCGGCGACGTTGATCTCGTCGAGTTCGTCGTAGCGAAACCAGGCGGCGTGGTCCGTCGTACCGTGAATCTCACTCTCGAGTTCGCCGCTGTGGTAGCTGACCGAGTAGATGAGACGCACGGTGTGAACCTGGTCCCCGTTCTCTCTGGAGCGAAGGTCCGAGGTCACCCGAAAGAGGCGGGGTTGTTCTACGCGAAGTCCCGTCTCTTCCATGAACTCTCTGACCAGAGCCTCCTCGGGTGACTCTCCGAAGTCCAGTCCGCCCCCCGGTAACCACCACAGTGGCGGATCGTGCTTGGGGTTGGACGAGCGCACCAGGGCAAGGCGGTCGTCGTGAATCAAAATGCCGTAGGCCCTCACACTCGAGTGTCGTTTCGTCACGGGCCCTCCTTGCACGCGTCGCCGAGCGTCATCGGTGGCGACTCCTCCAGAGTACCGAAGGCTCACGGGGTCACGTG
Source organism: Actinomycetes bacterium (assembly GCA_021826255.1). Lineage (GTDB taxonomy): Bacteria > Actinomycetota > Acidimicrobiia > Acidimicrobiales > RAAP-2 > RAAP-2. The sequence continues at coordinate 7,482 of JAKBAZ010000049.1, read as the reverse complement.
GGGCGGGCCTCTAGCCTGGCGTCGTGGAGAGCGTGGAACGATTGGATCGAGCGAGCCGGGTGGACCGTGACGACTCGGGTCACCTGCGCGCGGACCTCCACCCCGACTACACCGTCTACGGCGTACCCAACGGGGGCTACCTCCAGTGCGTCATCGTCCAGGCGGTGCACGAGGTGATGAAGCGTGAGGGCGACGTGATCGCCCTCACGACGAACTTCGTGAGTGCGCCCGCCCTCGGAAAGCTGGACCTCGAGGTGGAACACGTGCGAGAGGGACGCCGAGTGAGTTTTCTCCGTGTTCGCTCGCTCGTTGAGGGTCGGGTCGTGACCGACTCTCTCGTGACCTGGGGGTATCTCGCTGAAGGTACGCCCCGCTACCAACACGGGGTCGCGCCCGAGATGCAACCTCCCGAGACGTGTATCGCGGCGCCTCGAGTGGAGGGAATGACCCTTCACGAGGCGCTCGACATGCGGGTGGACCCGGCTAACGGTCGGTGGTGGGAACGAGTAGACCCGACGCGGGGCTACCACGACACCTGGCTCGCCCGTCGCGACGGAGGAGAAGAGTGGGACACCCTCGCACTGTTCTTCGCGGCCGACTGTCTCTGGCCGGCGACGGTGCCGCTCGGGTCTACCGGATGGGTACCCACGCTGCAACTCACTACCTACCTTCGCCAGCGGCCCGTGGGGCACTGGCTACGCGCGCGACAACGCTGTGAAGTCGTGATCGGCGAGAGCGTGGACGAGCGATGTGAACTCTTCGACGAACGCGGCGCCCTCGTCGCGGTGTCCCACCAGTCGGCCCTCGTACGATTTCCCGAGGCGACGCCGTGACCAGCGACGCCCTCCTCGTGGGTCGAGTTCTCGTGCCCCTCGACGAGATCGTGGTGCGTGTGCGGCCTTCTGGAGGCCCCGGCGGCCAGCACGCCAATCGCAGCGCCACCGCCGTCGACGTAAGTTGGTCGGTGGACGACTCTCTGGCCGGTAGCGCCTCGTGGCGGGAGAGAATTCGTTCGCGTGCCGGATCGACGATCCGAGCGAGTTCGTCGCGCTACCGGTCCCAGTGGCAGAATCGCCGGGCCGCGCTCGAGGTGCTGGCCACTCGTATCGACGACGCGGCCCGCGTCGAGACTCCTCGCCGCGCGACTCGTCCGACGAGGGGGAGTGTCGAGCGCCGACAGGACGCCAAGCTGCGCCGCTCGCAGACGAAAGTCGCCCGACGTCGCCCCCAGGTCGACGAGTGACCCCCTAGCGCGCGAGTCGCAGGTGGTCCGAGATCACCTCGAGAGAGCGGTGAATCACCCCGTCGAGGGCGGGGTCGGAGTTTTCGTGAGGTCCGAGTAGCGGGGTGAGCGCCGCGAACCCCGCCTCGACGAGGTGGGCGTCCTCGTCAGACTCCTCACCGCTCACGTCGCCAATCATGGGCGTCGCCGCGCCCATGGCGAGGGGGAGAACCCCCGAGTGGGCGAGTGGGGGACCCCCGGCGAGGGGTCCGGCGGCGGCCACCACTTCGGCCATGGAGATGCGGGCGCGTCGAACACCACGAATTTCTGAGACGGGCACGTTGGGAACGTTGAGGTTGAGAACGGTCCGCTCGGGGGCTCTCACCAGTTCGTCCAGTACGTGAACGGTGAGCGCGGCGGCGGTGTCGTAGTGAATCGACTCGCCCCACTGCACCGACACCGCGAGGCCCGAGATTCCGAGTTGGGCCGCGCTCAGCACCGCCCCGACCGTCCCGGAGTGCAAGATGGACCGCCCCACGTTGGCGCCTTCGTTGATCCCCGAGACCACGAGGTCGGGAACGAGTCCGAACGTGCCGAGGGCTCCGAGGATGGCACACAGGGCCGGTGGGGCGTCGAGGGCGTAGACGGACACATCGGGCGCGCTCGCGATGGTGGTGCGCTCGTAGGCGACCTCGGGGCGCCCGAAGACGTCCGAGACGGCGGCCGACATACCCGAGTAGTTGGTGGCGGGCGCGACGACCAGGATCTCGTGGGAACCCGCTCGCGCCCAGGCGTCGAGCGCCCCGACCAGGGTGGCGATACCCGGCGCGGCGACGCCGTCGTCGTTGGTGACGATGATTTTCATAGAGGCGACGCTAGTTGTCGTAAGTTACCTACCAGTGAAAAGGGAAGGATGGAGCGTGCTGCCCACCGGTGAACAGATTGCTATCGCCCACGGGGACCAACGGGCCGTCATCTCTGAGGTGGGCGCCACCCTGCGCACCTACGTGCGCGGCGGAGTGCCGGTAATTGAGGGTTTCGCCGCCGAGGACCTGCCCGACGGGGCACGGGGTCAGATCATGTTCCCCTGGCCCAATCGCCTGAGCGAGGAGCCTTGGGAGTTCTCGGGTCGTCGAGCTTTTCCCACCATTGACGACCCCTCGACGGGGACGGCGATTCACGGCAATGTGAGGTGGCGCCCTTTTCGGGTCGAGCAGGTCAATCAGAACCGAGCTCTGCTCTCGTGCACGGTCCTACCGACCCCCGACTACCCCTTCGCCGCCGCACTCAACGTCGCCTACCACCTCGGGTCCCAGGGTCTGACGGTCACGACCCACGTCACCAACCTCGACGAGGTACCCATTCCGGTCGGGGTGGGCTTTCACCCGTATCTCGCCGTGAGTACCGATACCATCGAGGGCGCTGAACTGGAAGTGCCCGCTCGGGCCTACGTGGCGACGGACTCGCGGCTCCTCCCCACCGGGGCCATCTTGCCGGTCAACGGTAATGAGCGAGACTTCACTCTGCCCAAGTCCGTGTCGGGTCACGAGTTAAATGTCACCTACACCGAACTCGTCCGCGACGATTCGGGGTGGGCGACAGTGCGGGTGCGTGACGCGCGTGGGGGGCTTACCGAACTCCAGATGGACCGAACCTGGGCCTACGTGCAGCTCTACACCGGGGACGAACTAGCGAGGGGTCGACGTCGCACCTCGATCGCCGTGGAACCGATGACGTGCCCCCCCGAGGGTCTGCGCTCGGGTAAGGACCTCATCGTGCTCGAACCCGGACAGCTCTGGGCCGGTTCGTGGCGCCTGCGCCGACTCGACCCCGTGGACGAGGGTGCCCTTTCGCTCGAGGGATAGAACTGCCAGACTGGTGCCGTGCCCGCCGTGAAACGAGCGTCATCGACTGAGAGCGACACCGAGCTCTCCGGTTCGACGACGACCTTGAAGGAACGGACGTGGGATGTCGTGGTGTGGGACGACCCCGTCACTCCGATGAAGGTAGTGGTCGTGATCTTTAAGCGGGTCTTTGGATACTCCGACAACAAGTCGACCCAACTCATGCTCGAAGTTCACCACAAGGGGCGCTCGGTGGTCTGGGAGGGGACGCGCTCGAGGGCTGAGCGCTACTGCGCCCAGCTCCAGGCGGCCGGGTTGCTCGCGAGCGTGGAGGAGGGGTCCTAGGTGGCCCCGCGGATTTTTGTACGCCGTCGTGACGGGCGAATCGAGGTGAGACTCACCTCGCCAGGGCGCGAACTCGTGACCTACGTCGCCACCGAAACGCTCGCTGCCGAGGTCGACCCCACTCACCAGTGGTGGGCCTCCTTGACCGCCCCCATTACCCCCGTCGAGGACGCCGACGACCCTCTCGTCGTCTTGGCTCGACAGTCCGAGGTAACCTCGCACGCCGAACTGGTACTCAACACCGCGGGCGAGGAGTTCTTGAACGACGAGGAAGCCTGGGCGTGGTTGTGCACTCTCCAAGTGGGCCTACGAGCCCTTCATCTCGGGGCGGGCGTGCGTTCGGAACCGGAGGTCGAGAACCTCGAGCCCGCTGTGCGTGAGTTGATTCGCTCCGTTCAATCCCTCCTCTGGAGCCTCGCCGACGTTCTGTGAGTAGTTGCTTGCCGAACGGCAACTAACCACTAGCCTGGAGTCGTGACGACGCCGGACCACTCGACACGACTGGGCTCGTCGGTGGACGAAACCGCCGAGCGACTCCGTATTGCCGTGGCGAGGATTCAGCGCGCGCTGCGGCTCTCACGGCCGGACCACGACCTCACTCCCTCCCAACTTGAGGTGGTCATCGTCCTCGCTCGACGAGGACCCCGGCGTATGGCCGACCTCGCCGAGGACGTGGGGATCAATCCGACGATGCTCTCTCGAGTTGCGGCGAAACTGGAGGAGTCGGGTCTGGCCGAACGACGTAACGACCCTCAAGACGCTCGAGCAACCTTGCTCGCTCCGACTGGGGCCGCCGTCGATCTCGTGGAGTCGATTCGCAGCGAACGACGCGACCTCTTACGCGCCGCCCTCGACGAGGTGAGCGAACTCGATCGTAAAAATATCGACAACGCCCTCGACGCGCTGGAGGAACTCGTCGCGCGACTTCGCGGAGGTCGAGAATGAGCGTGCGCGAGAGTGCCAGAGGAGCGGCCCGAACGACGTTCGCGTCGCTCGCGAATCCCAACTACCGCAAGTACGTCGCGGGTCAGGGAATCTCGCTCGTGGGAACCTGGATGCAGTCGATCGCCCAGTCCTGGTTGGTCCTCGTCTTGACCCACTCGGCGACCGACATCGGTCTCGTCGTCGCCCTCCAGACTCTGCCGACGCTGATCCTCGGACCCTACGCGGGTGTGGTGGCGGACCGCGTGAACAAGCGCCGTTTCATGATCATCTTGCAGTCAGCGATGGGTCTACAGGCCGCCGTTTTGGCCATCGTGACCTTCGCCCACGCCGCCACCTTCGCCGACGTCGGCCTCCTCGCCGTGATACTCGGAGTGAACAACGCCTTCGAGAATCCGATTCGGCAAACCTTCGTACTCGAGATGGTGGGTCCGGACGACCTACGTAACGCGGTGAGCCTCAACTCCACCATGGTCAACGTGGCCCGAGCCTTCGGGCCCGCTGTCGCCGGCGTGCTCATCGCGTCGGTGGGTGAGGCCTGGTGTTTTGCGCTGAACGCGCTCTCCTTCATTGCGGTGGTGACGTCTCTCGTGGTGATGGACCAGTCGACGCTGCACCGGGCCCCGCCGAGTCCTCGCGCGAAGGGGCAACTTCGCGAAGGATTGTCCTACGTCAGACGCACCCCCGAATTGGCCGTCCCCCTCGTGATGATGGCTCTCGTCGGAACTCTCGCCTACGAGTTTCAAGTAACCATGCCGGTTCTGGCCGAGCGCGTGTTTCACCACAACTCTGTGGGTTTCGGTGAACTGACGTCGGCGATGGGAATCGGGGCTATTCTCGGCGGACTCGTCACCGCGGCTCGGGGTTCCACTGGTATTCGCGCCCTCCAGCGCGGGGCCTTCCTCTTCGCTCTGGCGATGGGGGCCGCCGCCATGATGCGCTCCATGACGCTCGAAATCGTCGCCTTTGTTGCCGTGGGCTACGCCAGTGTGGCCTTTCTCTCCACGGCGAACTCCACCCTGCAGTTGGCCGCCGACCCGATGATGAGGGGGAGGGTAATGGCCCTTTGGGCGGTCGCGTTTCTCGGCTCCACGCCGATTGGGGGTCCGTTGATCGGATGGGTGACGAATGTGACGAGTGCTCGCTGGGGCGTGGGCGTGGGTGCCTTGTCGTGTCTCGCCGCAGTCGGGTTGTCCATGCTCGTTCGCCCATCGGCCCCGCGCTCGACGAGTAGTTCGTGAGTCGGCGAGCATCCAGGTCACCGCGTCGCTGACCCCCTTTTTCGTGCCGCCAACCGTCTATGGCACGCTGAACCTCTTCCCAGCCAACGAGTCTCTTGGTCTCTCGACATTGAACAGATAAAGACTGATCTCCCGCATCTTGAGGCGATCGGCCACCGAAGGGTTTTTGTTAGCAGGTGCCTTCGTTGAAATTCAAAGTCGCTCTGACCTGAATTTCCCTTGGTGCGCCGACCGGGACTGGGTGTGTCAGAAATTCTGTGTAAGTGAGGTGATCCCTATTTCTCGAGCGAGAGTCGCTCGGGTGAGAAAGGATTACTCATGGCAAGAATTGGCAACAAAAAGAATGTAGACGGTGATGGCTCGCCTAGTCAGGAACTCGTGGTCGATGACCGTTCGGCTGAGCAGGTGCTCGCCGAGGAGCTCGTGGCCCGGGCCCGTCGCGAGGGCGTCGACTTGGTCGGCCCCGAGGGCTTCTTGACCAAGGTCACCAAGTCGGTCCTCGAAGCGGCACTCAACGCCGAGATGACCGAGCACCTGGGTTATGAGCCCCACGATCCCACGGGACGCGGCTCAGGCAACAGTCGCAACGGCACCACTCGAAAGACGGTCAACACCGACATCGGTCCCGTCACCATCGACGTGCCGCGCGACCGCGAGGGCGACTTCGAGCCCGTCATCCTGCCCAAGCACGCGAGGCGCCTCGACGGCTTTAACGAGTCAATCATCTCGCTCTACGCCAAGGGGCTCACCACTGGCGAGATCTCTCAACACCTCCATGAGATCTACGGCGCCGACGTCTCCAAGGACACCATCAGCCGGATCACTGACGCGATTGGCCCAGAGTTGATCGAGTGGCAGAACCGACCTCTCGACCGGGTCTATCCCGTCATGTTCATCGACGCCATTCGCGTCAAGATCCGAGACGGCGCAGTGGCGAACCGACCTATCTACGTCGCCCTGGGCGTGAATCTCGAGGGCGACCGCGACGTGCTGGGGATGTGGGTCGGCACCGGAGGCGAGGGGGCCAAGCACTGGCAGACAATCCTCACCGAGATCAAGAACCGCGGGGTCGAGGACGTCTTTATCGTGTGCTGCGACGGACTGAACGGCCTACCCGAATCCATCAACGCCACCTGGCCTCGCGCCGACGTGCAGACCTGCGTGGTGCACCTATTGCGCAATACCCTGCGCTACACGCCTCAGAACAAGTGGCCGGCGATCATGAAGGACGTGCGTCCCATCTACACCGCCACGACCCTCGACGCCGCGACCGAGCGCTTCGCTGAGTTCGAGGAGAAGTGGGGCGCCCAGGTGCCGGCGGTGATCAAGCTCTGGCGTGACGCCTGGGCTGAGTTCATCCCGTTCTTGAGCTTCCCAGCTGAAGTGCGCTCGATCATCTACACCACCAACACGATCGAGTCCTTGAACGCACGCTTTCGCCGTTCGACACGGGTGCGCGGGCACGTAACGACCCCTTCAGCCGTTGACACTCAAGCTGCGGTTTTGTGATTGTCTAGCACAGCTCGTCGGACCTCGGCCGGGGTTCGGTCACCTAGTGAGTCGCGCGGTCGTTCGATGTTGTAGTCATCGAGCCAGATCATGATTGATGCGGCCTGGGAATTGTGGAGGCTCCATACCTTGGAAGAGGATGGAGCATGGCAAACAATTCATCGCAGAAGCGATACCCCGTTGAACTAAAGGAGCGGGCCGTCAAAATGGTCCTCGAGCTCCGACGTGACGACCCGGGCGATCATGGGGTGATCAATCGAGTGGCCCGGCAACTCGGCGTCGGCTCTGAGTCGCTACGCAACTGGGTCAAGAGGTCCGAGGTCCAGATGGGTCTGCGCGCCGGCATGACGGAGAGTGAGCGCGAGGAACTCGTGTCGCT
>JAKBAZ010000048.1 GCA_021826255.1 Actinomycetes bacterium | reverse complement strand
GTCGTAACCCCATCGACACACCCCCCGGAGTAGCCTCGCTTACGTGCTACGACCGAATAAGCCGGATCGCAACCTTGCCCTGGAGTTAATTCGCGTGACTGAGGCCGCGGCGATCGCCGCCGCGCGCTGGGCCGGCCGGGGCGATAAGAACGCCGCGGACGGGGCCGCCGTCGACGCCATGCGATTCGTTCTCGGCGCGGTTCCCATGGACGGTCTGGTCGTCATCGGCGAGGGCGAGAAGGACGAGGCGCCGATGCTCTACAACGGAGAGAACATCGGAAACGGTGCTCCGCCGGCCGTCGACATCGCGGTCGACCCCGTCGACGGCACCACCCTCACGGCGAAGGGTCTACCTGGAGCGATGTCCGTCATCGCCCTCGCCGAACGCGGAACCATGTTTGACCCCGGGCCCAGTTACTACATGCGCAAGATTGCCGTGGGCCCCCGAGGTCGGGGCGCCATCGACATCCACGCCTCCGTCGCCGACAACCTCACCGAACTGGCTCGACGGCTCAAGAAATCGATCTTCGAGCTCGGTGTCGTCGTTCTCGACCGGCCCCGTCACGACGAACTCGTGGGAGAGATTCGTGACGCCGGGGCCCGAGTGATCTCCATCACTGACGGCGACGTCGCCGGGGCGGTCGCGACCGCCTGGCCCAACTCGGGGGCGGACTGCCTGATGGGCATCGGGGGAACTCCCGAGGGCGTCATCGCCGCCGCCGCCCTCAAGGGTCTCGGTGGAGAGATTCAAGGGGTGCTACACGCGCGTAACGACGAGGAGCGTCGCCACGCCGAAGAGTTGGGGTACTCCTTCGACAAGGTCTTGACGACCGACGATCTCGTCGCCTCGGACAACTGCTTCTTCTCCGCCACGGCCATCACCGATGGCGAGTTCTTACGTGGCGTGCGTTTTACCGACTTTGGAGCCACCACCCAGTCCCTCGTCGTCCGATCACGCTCGGGAACGGTACGCACCATCGAGACGTTTCACCGCCACGACAAGTTGCAAGAGTTCACGACCGGGCTCTAGCCCACCCCGTCGTCAAGGACTCTCACACCACCGCCTACCACCGTCCTCGCGCCAGGTTCGTCGAGCACGTCTCCGGGACCACCTCGCCAGAGCGCACAGTGGACCGAGTCGAACGAGTCAGAGGTGTGGCGTCGCTTGAGAAATGACGCACAAGGCCTTGTCTTAAAGTTCACGAGCAAAACGTTGAGACGGGCTTCATCACGCCTTAAAGTCGAGCCCCTACGGTAAGCCTGTCCGGTTGCCGGCGTAAGGAGGAAGAGACGTGAAGGTATCCCAGTTGCTGCAGACCAAGGGTCGTCAGGTGGCCACCATCGACGAGAGTCGCCCGGTGCTCGAGGCGGTGAACGAGCTGCGAGACCGGGGTATCGGTGCGCTCGTCGTCTCGGGCGATCGCGCTCCGCTCGTCGGCATTCTGTCCGAACGCGACGTCGTACGGGCTCTGGCGAGTTCCGGGGCGAAGGCCCTCGACCTCCCCGTACGCTCCATCATGAGTTCCCAGGTCGTCACCTGCACCGAGTCCGAGACTCTCGACCGGCTGATGAAACTGATGACCGACCGGCGCATCCGCCACGTCCCGGTCGTCGAAGAGGGCGCTCTCACGGGCATGATCTCCATCGGTGACGTGGTCAAGCACCGCGTTGAACAGCTCGAGAACGATAAGCGAGACCTACTGGAGTACGTGTCGGCTCGCTGAGTTCAACGCGCGAGGGCGACGCGCAGGCGCAGTTCGGCGCGCGCCCTCGCCGCCAGGGCGTCGGCCCGGGTGATCTCGTCACAGTTCGGATCGGCGAGGGCCGCTTCGGCCTCAGCGAGGGCCCGTCGGGCGCGTTCCTCGTCGACGTCGTCGGCGCACTCCGCGCTCGACGCGAGCATCGTCACCAGGGTCTCACCCGTCTCGGCGTCCTTACGAACCTGCACGAACCCGCCGTGGTTGCAGTACTCCGTCGTCACGCCCCCGACAACGAGCTTGACCATTCCCGGCACCGCGTCGGTCACGAAGTCCGCGTGCTGGTCCATGATCGTGTAGCCCCCGACCGAAGACTGGGCAACGAACTCGTCGGCCACCCCGTTAAAGAGAACCGCTTCGGGGGTGACGATCTCGACCCGCACGCGACTAACCCTTCGCGAGTTCGGCGGCGCGCCGCTCGACGTCCGACGCTCCCCCGATGTTGAGGAAGGCCTGCTCCGGGTACTGGTCGAGGTCTCCCTTGACCAGCAACTCGAAGGACTCCACCGTCTCCGAACGAGGAACGTTGATGCCGTCGATGCCGGTGAAGATCTTCGAGACGAACATCGGCTGGGAGAGGAATCGCTGAATCTTTCGCGCTCGCGACACCGTCACGCGGTCCTCTTCGGACAGTTCGTCGAGACCGAGGATCGCGATGATGTCCTGCAACTCCTTGTAGCGCTGGAGAATCTGCTGCACGGCGCGCGCGACGGCGTAGTGACGATCACCCACGACCTCGGGCGTCAAGATGTTGGAGGTTGACGACAACGGGTCCACCGCCGGGTAGATACCGAGTGCGGCGATCTGACGACTGAGCTCGGTCGTCGCGTCGAGGTGGGTGAAGGTCGTGAACGGCGCCGGGTCGGTGTAGTCGTCGGCCGGCACGTAGACCGCCTGGAGTGACGTGATCGAACGACCTCGGGTCGAGGTGATGCGCTCTTGAAGTTCACCCATCTCGTCGGCCAGGGTCGGCTGGTAACCCACCGCACTCGGCATACGGCCGAGCAGAGTCGAGACTTCCGAGCCCGCTTGAACGAAACGGAAAATGTTGTCGACGAAGAGCAAAACGTCCTGATTCTTGACGTCGCGGAAGTACTCGGCCATGGTGAGTGCCGCCAGAGCCACGCGCAGACGGACCCCCGGCGGTTCGTCCATCTGTCCGTAGACCAGTGCCGTCTTCTCGATCACGCCGGACTCTTGCATTTCGAGCATCAAGTCGGTGCCCTCGCGCGTACGCTCACCCACCCCCGCGAAGACGGACACGCCGTCGTGGAGAGAGGCCACGCGGCGGATCATCTCCATGATGAGCACCGTCTTACCGACGCCGGCACCACCAAAGAGACCGATCTTGCCACCCTGGACGTAGGGGGCCAACAGGTCGATGACCTTGATGCCGGTTTCGAAGATCTGAGCGCGGGGCTCGAGCTGGTCGAACGCCGGAGCGGCCCGGTGAATCTCCCAGCGGTCCTCCACGCCCTCGATGGACTCGGTGTCGAGGGGCTGACCAATGACGTTGAAGACGTGCCCGAGGACCGCGTCACCGACCGGTACGGTGATCCCCTTACCGGTCTGGCGTACCTGGGCTCCGCGCACCAGGCCGTCGGTCGGCTTCATGCACACGCAGCGCACTCGACCCTCACCAATCTGCTGGGCGACCTCACCGACGACGGTCACTACCTGTCCGTCGATGGTGATGTCCATCTCCACGGCGTGGTTGATTTCCGGGAGGGCGTGGGGCGGGAACTCCACGTCGACCACCGGACCAGCGATGGCGACGACGCGCCCGTTCTCCAGTGCACTCTTTTCAGGAGCCATGGTCATTGGTTACTCACTTTCCCGAGCGAAGCGCTTCGGCCCCACCCACGATTTCCATGATTTCGGTCGTAATCGAGTCCTGACGCGCCTGGTTCATCACTCGGGTCAGGTTTCGACTCAGTTCGTCAGCGTTGTCCGTCGCCGCGGCCATCGCTCGCTGCTGGGACGTGTGAAAGGAGGCGGCGCCCTCCAAAAGAGCGGTGAAGATCTCGCTCTCGAGGGCCGTCGGGGCGAGGTCCGCGAGGAGCTTCTCGACGTCGGGTTCGAACTCGGTGTAGCCGTGCAACCCGGACGTCTGGGGACGAATCGAGTCGTCAACGACGAGGGGGAGCAGTTGCTCCGTCGTCACCTCTTGCACCCCCGCGGAGCGAAAGCGAGTGGACACGACGAGGACACGCTGCGCCTCGCCGGCGAGGAAGGGGGCCAGCACTCCGAGCGCCACCTGGCGCGCGTCGGAGAAGGACGGACGATCAGCGAAACCCTGCCACGAGTACTCGACGTCGAGACCCCGGAAGCGAAAGAAGGGGGCCGCCTTCTTGCCGACCGTGAAGAGGCGTACGAGAGAACCCTGCGTGCGTAACTCCCGCACCAGTCGTTCGGCGTGACGCAGCACTGTCGAGTTGTAGGGGCCCGAGAGTCCCCGGTCGCCCGCGATCACCAACACGACCGTGGCCGTCACGACGTCGGGGGTCGCGAGCAACTTCGCCGCGGCCGCCGGGTCCCCGAGGGCCGCCTCCACCACGATGCGGCGCATGCCCGCCCGGTAGGGGCGATTGGCGGCGATCCGGGCCTGGCTGCGTCCAATCTGGGACGCGGCGATCAGCTCCATCGCCTTGGTGATCTTGCGAGTCGCCTGAACGGACTTAATCCGTCGGCGCAGTACTCGCTCTTGACCTCCGGCCATCGCGTCTCCCCGTCCTCTCGCCCGACCTAGTTACTCACCGCGAAGGAGTCCACGAACGTGGTCAACGCCGCGTCGAGGACACTGGTGTCGGGCAAGGTGCCGGCGGAACGAATGTGGTCCAGGAGGTCGTGGTGCTGGGAGCGGAAGAAGATCAACATCTCCTGCTCGAAGCGTCGCACGTCGCCCACCGGAATCGTGTCGAGCCACCCGCGTGTACCCGCGTAGATCACCAGGATCTGCTCTTCGACCGGGACCGGCGCGTTCAGACCCTGCTTCAGCAGTTCGGTGAGGCGGTACCCGCGGTCCAACTGCTGTTGGGAGGCCTTGTCGAGTTCGGATCCGAAGGTCGCGAAGGACTCCAGGTCTCGGAACTGGGCGAGGTCCAACTTCAGCGTTCCCGCCACCGACTTCATCGCCTTGATCTGCGCCGCTCCACCCACGCGCGACACCGAGTTACCGACGTTGATGGCCGGACGAACTCCGGAGTAGAAGAGGTCCGACTCCAAGAAGACCTGACCGTCGGTAATCGAGATGACGTTGGTCGGGATGTAGGCCGAGATGTCTCCCGCTTTGGTCTCGATGATCGGCAGCGCCGTCAGTGAACCACCACCGAGCTCGTCACTCAACTTGGCCGCTCGCTCGAGGAGACGACTGTGCAGGTAGAAGACGTCACCCGGGTAGGCCTCGCGGCCCGGCGGGCGACGCAGCAGGAGCGAGATCTGGCGGTAGGCCTCGGCCTGCTTCGAGAGGTCGTCGTAGACCACCAGAGCGTGCTCGCCGTTGTCCATCCAGTGCTGACCAATGGCGCACCCGGCGTAGGGGGCGAGGAACTTGAACGGCGCGGGGTCGCCCGCCGAGGCCACGACCACCACGGTGTACTCCATGGCCCCGTGATCTTCTAGCGTCTTCACCGTTTGAGCGACGGACGAATTCTTCTGTCCGATCGCCACGTAGATGCACTTCACCCCGGCACCCTTTTGATTCAAGATGGTGTCGATAGCGACGGTGGTCTTTCCCGTCTTGCGGTCACCGATGATCAATTCGCGTTGACCTCGACCAATGGGGGTCATCGCGTCGATGGCCTTAATACCGGTCTGGAGGGGTTCTCCCACTGGCTGGCGACCCATGATGCCCGGCGCCTGAATCTCCATGCGCCGTTCGGTGGCCCCCACGAGAGGACCACGGCCGTCAATGGGTTCACCGAGAGCGTTGACCACGCGTCCAATGAGAGCGTCACCGACCGGCACCGACAAGATTCGGCCGGTGGAGCGGACCACCTGCTCCTCCTCGATGCCGTCGACGGCTCCGAGAACCACGCAACCAATCGTCTCTTCGTCCAGGTTCATGGCGAGACCGACCGTGCCGTCTTCGAACTCCAACAGTTCGTTCACCTTGGCCGACGGGAGGCCCGACACCCGGGCGATTCCGTCTCCGACCTCCACCACTCGTCCGACCTGTTCCGCGGAGACCGCCGGATCGAAGTCGGTGACGTGGTGTCGCAGCGCTTCGGTGATGTCACTCGCACTGATGTTGAGATCAGTCATCTCAGTTTCCTTCTTGTTAGTCGTTCTCGGATAAGGCGGATTCGTAGAAGTGACCACCGGCCACGACGTCGTGGAGTGCGGCCAGTCGACCGCGCATGGAGGCGTCGAGTCGAAGGTCCCCGACCTCAACAACGACCCCACTCAAGAGTTCGGGCTGGAGGACCACCTGAAGGTCGACGGGTGCGCCGGTCAATCCGCGCAGTGACTCTCGCAGGTCGTTCTGCGCCGAGTCGTCGAGGGGCATCGCCGCGTGAACTCGAGCGACCCGCCAGTCGTGAGCGCGCGCCACGTAGTCGACGAGGAAGTCGAGGGTACCCACAACGTCGCGGGGTCGACCGCCCTCAACCACGTAACGAGCCAGCGACAACGTCGCCGGATTCACGCGGCCCGCGAGCAGGCGATCGACGAGGCCGAGTCGATCAGCGAGGGGCGCGTCTCGGTCCAAGAGAAGACGTCGCAACTCCAGATTGTCATCGATCACTCGAGCCCACGCGAAGAGCTCGTCCTGTACGAGTGAGAACTCGTCAGTCGCCACGTCGCTCAGTACCGCGTCGGCGAACCCGCCGACCCGACGCCGAGCGGCCAGGAGTCCGAGCACCTGGTGTTCGTAGACCCCCGTCTCGTGGTGAACGAGGGCTCGTTGCGCCAGCTCCCCGATCGCCGGCGAGACCTCTTGCGCGGGAGCGTGGGTCGAGGCGTAGACGGCGAGACGGCGAGTGGTTGGCGAGACTCGAGAGTGAAGCAGTTCCTCCACGACGGCCCCTCGAGCGACCCCGGTGAGCGACGTGTCGGCGAGGACACCCCTCAACTGGGGTTGAGACAGGATGGCGCGCTGCAACGACGCGAGCTCGCGCGCGACGTCCGCGCGAGCCGACGCGTCAAGGGAACCCAGGAGCGCAGCGGCGTATCCTTCGAGGGCGGGCAACATGGGCTCAACTAACCCTTCTGAGCCTCGACGTGAAGAGCGGCCACGGCCTCGCGAACGAGGTCCTGGTGGGCGCTCTGGTCGACCTCGCGGCCGATGATCTTGGCGACCAAATCGAAGGTGATCTCGCCGATTCGTCCGGAGGCTTCGTCGATCGCCCGTTGCCGAGCGGCCCGGACTTCGTCCTGGGCGGCGGCGACGATGCGGTCGTACTCTTCTTGGCCCCGTCCACCGGCCTCGGACTTCACCTGATCGGCGAGAGTCTGAGCTGACTGAACGATCTCGCGAGCGTGCTCGCGGGCCTCTTGGAGCAGTCGGGCCCGCTCGTCGTCGGCCGCGGCGGCGGCGACTCGCGCCTCCTCGGCGGCGGCGAGCGCCGTACGAATCTTCTCCTGACGGGCCTCAACGGACTTGTTGAGAATCGGCAGCACGTACTTCGTGACGAAGAACAAGATGGCGACCACGACCGCCAACTCGACGAACCACGTGCCGTTAGGGAGAAGAAATATGGAACCTGTCATGGAAGAGACCTTCTGCTAGAGGGACCGACCGGGCGCCTCGACCTCGACGTCCTAGTTGGACTTGAAGACGTAGACGAAGACGACCATGAACAGCAGGTTGATGAAGTACATCGCTTCGGCGAGACCCACGGTCAAGAAGAAGTAGGTACGAGCCTTGTTCTCGATCTCGGGCTGACGAGCGATCGCCGCGATGGTCTGAGACCCCGCGAGACCGTCACCGATGGCCGCACCGATGGCGCCGCCGCCGAGGGCCAGTCCACCACCGCTGAGTGCGCCCGCGTTGCGAACCGCACTCGCGATGTCGTTGGGATTGGTTGCCATGTTGCTGATTCCTCCTGGGTTGATTTAGTGAGAGGCCGGGACTGCGTCGTGGCTCTCGTCGTGGCTCGTCGCCATTCCGAAGTAGAGCACCGCGAGCAGCATGAAGATGTACGCCTGGATCAGTCCGATCACCGCGTCGAAGGGCTTCCAGATGATCTCCCCGAAGGGGATGAGGTAGACCGGCAGAAGCGTGGTCATCACCGCGATCATGAGACCACCCGAGAAGAGGTTGCCGAAGAGACGGAAGGTCAGAGTGATCGGCTTGGTGATCTCTTCGATGATGTTGATCGGCATCATCAACGCGTAGGGCTGGGAGTAGTGCTTCAGGTACCCCGAGACACGCCGAGCGCGAATGGACTCCACGTGCACCCAGACGATGACGAGGGCGGCCATGGCCAGGGGCAGGTTGATGTCACTGGTCGGGGCGGGCAGGATTTCGCCGGACTGTCCGGGGTGCATCGCGGTGGGCAAGAAGCCCAACCAGTTGGCGATGAGAATAAAGAGAAACAGGGTGACCCCGAGGGGCACGAATCGCTTACCGCGCTCCCCCATCGCCGAGGTTGCGAGGTCACTCACCATGCCGACGATCATCTCCCAGAGGACCTGGGCCTTGCTCGGTACGCCGTCGGAGGCGGTGGAGGTCATGCGCATGGCGAAGAACACGAAGATCAGTGCCGTGACGAGAGTGGACAGAACGATGTCGCCGTCGATGGTGAGACCCAGGACGTGAATCGTGGGGTGTACCCCCACCTCAATCGTCTTGACCGCGAACAGCATCTAGTCCAAACCCCTCTGATTCGCCACCACGCCGTAGACGTTGAGGACAAAAACCACGTAATAAATGATGAGCCCTGCCACAATACCTAAGCCGAGG
>JAKBAZ010000047.1 GCA_021826255.1 Actinomycetes bacterium | reverse complement strand
CGCGTTCAGGGTGAGAGGTACCACGGAGAGCCCCGCCCCGAGTCCGAAGGTGGCGAGGGGTCCGAGGACGTGCCAGTAGGAGTCGTGGGCCTGGAGCAGTGAGGCCCAGAAGACTCCCGCTCCGACAAGGAGGGGGCCGGCGACGAGGAAGGGTCGCAGGCCCACGTGGCGAATTCGCTTCGAGAGAATGACGCTCGTCGTCGCGACCATGAAGGGGACCGGGAGGTAGGACACCCCCGCACGCAACGAGCTGTAGTGCATCTGCTCCTGCAAGAACTGAGTCAAAAAGAAGAGGAGCGAGAGCATCGCTCCGCCGAAGAGCATCATCACGATGTAGCCCCCGGCCCGGTTACGGTGGCGCAAAAAGCTGAGGCGCACGAGGGGCCGCTCGGCGCGGGTCTCGATGAACGCGAACGCTCCGAGGAGAACTCCGGCGAGTACGAGCGCACCCCAGGTCTGTGTGGACCCCCAACCCACCGACGGCGCGCGCACCAGGGCGTAGACGATGGAGGCGACTCCGAGGGAGCCACTGAGGGCGCCGGGGACGTCCAGTCGTCCGCGAACCCCGCGCGACGCGGGCAGAACCGATGACGTGCTGATGAGCACGACGAGCGCGATGGGCACGTTGACCCAGAACACCCAACGCCACGACGCCGCCTCGACGAGAGCACCTCCGGAGATGAGTCCGAGAGCTCCGCCCGCCGCGGTCATTCCGGCGTAGACGGCCATGGCGCGGTTGCGTTCGTGACCTTCGTCGAAGGTGGTGGCGATCAGCGCAAGGGCGGTGGGACTCGCGATCGCCGCGCCGACTCCCTGGAGGGCGCGAGCGGCGATGAGCCAGGCCTGGTCGGTCGCGATTCCGCCGAGCAGACTCGCCAGGGCGAAGAGTCCGATGCCGAGACTGAACATACGTCGTCGCCCGAAGATGTCTCCGGAGCGACCGCCGAGAATAAGCAGTCCACCGAAGACGAGGACGTAGGCGTCGATCACCCAGGTGAGTGTGGTTGAAGAGAAGTGGAGGTCGTGCTGAATCGAGGGCAGGGCCACGTTGACGATGGTGAGGTCCAACATCACCATGAGCTGAGCGGCGGCGATCGTGAAGAGGGCGCCTCGATGGTGGCGAGGGGGAGTGGGTGACGTCACGGGGACTCCTTACTGTCGGGGGCGCTGAGCCCAGAGGACGACCTCGACATTGGGCTGGCCGTCGCGGTCAGCCGGTGAGCTGACTCGTTCCAGTCGAATGGTGTCAACACCCTCCACGCCCGACGAGAAGGTGTCGAGCGTGAAGAGTCGAGTCGGGTCGGGTGGACCCTGGTGTCCGAGGGAGTCGAGGTGGTGTCCGACGATGTAGAGGTGCCCTCCGGGCACCAGGGCGCGCGCGGCGCGGGCGAAGAAGCCGGCTCGCTCGGACGCCGCGAGGTGAATGTTGGCGATGACGACGAGATCGAACTCGCCGTCGGCCTCGTAGGTAGTGAGGTCGGCGCGCACGGGGGTCCACGACAGGTGCTCGCGGACCATCTGTTCGCTCGCGGCGTCCAGTCCCACCTGGGACCCGTCGACCCCCGTCACGGCCCAGCCCAGACGAGCGAGATAGAGACTGTTGCGTCCGGTGCCGCACCCGAGGTCGAGGGCGGTACCGGGAGTGAGCCCCTCGACGAGGTCGCTGAGGTGGGGGTCGGGGATAGTCGACCATCCGTTTGCGGCGTATCGTTCGTCCCACTGCTGGGCGAGGGCGTCAAAAGTCGACATGGGAGTCCTCCGGGGGGTCGGTGAGGTGGGTTTCGAGTCGGGCGAGCAGGCCCTCGAAGGTGGCGAGATCCTCGGGACCGAGAACTCGCGCGATCACGGCGTCGCGCTCGAGGGCGCGCGCGGTCACGGTCTCGGCGAGTCGACGTCCGGTGCGGGTGACGCGCAGTGAGCGAAGTCGGCGATCCTCGCCCGCGACACTCTCGACGAGGCCGCGCGACTCCAACCGGTCCACGCAACGCTTCAGGGTCATGGGATCTTGGCCGAGGGTTCGAGCCAGCGCGCGTAGACCCTCGGCCTCCCCGTCACCGAGTGCACGTAGCGTCGCCGCCTCTCCCGGTGAGAGATCGAGGTCGAGAAGTTCGTGTTCCCAACTCACCCGACGTAGGCGAGCGAGTCGAGACAATCGGAACCCAATCGAGCGAGCGAGGGTCTCGGTGAGACTGAGGTCACGAGTATCGGCCACGGGACAATTGTAACACGTGATACAAATGGTGTGACCGGTCGGTCCTTTGTGGCCCCGCGAGGGCTGGTCTAGCGTGGAGACCGAGTCGCCACGGCGTGGTGGCGGATGTTGAGGAGCGGGTCGTGAGAACGTGGAGCCACTGGATCAACGGACACTCGGTGACGGGGACGTCGTCGCGCACGAGCCCCGTCTTTAACCCCGCGACCGGGGAGCAGACCGGGGTCGTCGCCCTGGCGAGTGTCGAGGACGTTGAGTCCGTTCTCGAGGTTGCGAGTGGGGCAGGCGTCACGTGGCGCGACAGTTCGTTGTCCTCGCGAACGAGGGTGCTCTTCGCCTTTCGCGAGATTGTTGCTCGTCGCCTGGACGATCTGGCGTCTCTGATCAGTGAACAACACGGCAAGGTCCTCTCGGACGCTCGGGGCGAGGTCCAGCGGGGACTCGAAGTCGTGGAGTACGCCTGCGGCATTCCGTCGCTTCTAAAAGGTGAGTACTCCGATCAGGTCTCGGGCGGAGTCGACGCTTTCTCCTACCGCCAGCCCCTGGGGGTGGTGGTGGGCATTACCCCGTTCAACTTTCCGGCCATGGTGCCCATGTGGATGTTCCCTCTCGCGATCGCTACCGGCAATACCTTCGTGCTGAAGCCCTCCGAGCGAGACCCGGGGGCCTCACTCCTGCTCGCCGAGATGTGGGAAGAAGCCGGGCTTCCCGCCGGTGTGTTCAATGTTCTCCAGGGGGACGTTGAGGTCGTGAACGCCCTCTTAGATCACCCCCTCGTCGACGCCGTGTCCTTCGTCGGATCGACTCCCGTCGCGCGGGCCATCTACCAGCGAGCGAGGGCCGCCGGCAAGCGCGTTCAAGCCCTCGGGGGGGCGAAGAATCACTCGGTGATTCTCCCCGACGCCGACCCCGACTTCGTGGCCGAGCACCTCGTGGCGTCGGCCTTCGGGTCGGCGGGCGAACGGTGCATGGCGATCTCGACCTCGGTCCTGGTCGGTGCCTCGGCCGACGCCGTACTCGAGCGGGTGGTCGAGCGAGCTCGTCGAGTCGTCGTCGGACCGGGTCACGAACCGCGTAGCGAGATGGGACCGGTCATCACCCCCGCCGCGAAAGAGCGCATCGAGTCGATCGTGAGCGCCAGCGTCGCCGAGGGTGCTCAGGTGCTCGTGGACGGGCGGAACTTTTCGGTGCCCGGCTACGAGGGAGGCTTCTTCGTGGGTCCCACTGTCGTCGACGGGGTTGCGCCCCACATGGGGGTGTACCAACAGGAGATTTTCGGGCCGGTCCTTTCTAACGTCCGTGTCGACACCGTGGACGAGGCCATCGCCCTCGTTAACGCCAATCCCTACGGCAACGGGACGGCCATCTTCACCTCCTCGGGCGAGGCCGCGCGTCGATTCCACCGAGAGGTGAAGGTGGGGATGATCGGTATTAACGTGCCGATCCCGGTGCCCATGGCCTACTACTCCTTCGGTGGCTGGAAGGACTCCCTCTTTGGCGACCACCACGTCTACGGACCCGAAGGCGTGCGCTTCTACACCCGGGCTAAAGCCGTGACTCAACGCTGGCCGGAGCGGCGAGGCGAGGTGGGGGCGACCTTCTCCTTCCCCACCCAGACGTAAGTGTCGGCGCCTGACGCCTACGAGCCGAGGGAGTGCGCGTCGACTCGTCGCACGATCACGGACTGGCAGTAGAGGGACCAGCCGACCCCGACAGTCCACAGGGAGGTGGCGGTTGAGCCCACGGCGGCCCAGTTCGACTGACGCCCGACGAAGTAGAAGGTGACGAAGAGCAGTTCGAGCCAGATGGCGCTCGCGAGCAGGGTGGCCCACGGGGCGTACTCGCGGGCGGCGCGATCGAGGGCGGGCGAGGGCGCTTCCCGGGTGGACCAGTAGAAGGAGAGAATGGTCCGCTTTTCGGCCCAACTACAGGCCCGATAGGCGCGAAGGGACTTCACAGGAACAACCTAATTGACCCGTTGCGTTGGGTACCACCCCCCAGTACCCTGAGGGAACGCCGTCGCACCAGGTGACGGTAAAGGGGAGAGTGTGATGAAACGACGATTTCTTCGTGGCTGGCGAGTGCCCGTAGCGCTGTCCGCCCTCGTTCTGGTGGGGGTGCCGGCCGCCAACGCGTCGGCGGGAACGACGAGTCCCAACTCGCTCGTACCAGTGGCGACGGGACTGAACACCCAAGCTCTCGGCTCGGTTCAGGTCTTCGGTTCGACTCCTTCGAACACGCCCGAGACGGTGTCGTTCGTAATGCGGATGCGCAACGAGTCGACCGCGAGCTGGTACGTCACTCACGGACTCCGTCACTTCATCTCCGCCGCGCAGTTCGCCCAGTACTTCGGGCAGACTCCGGAGCACCTCAACCAGTTGGTGCACTACCTCGCCCGCTTCGGTATCAGCACTCAGGTCTACTCCGACGGACTCGACGTGGTGGCGAGCGGGACCGCCGGCCAGTTCGACGCGGCCCTCTCGGTTTCTCAGGAGAACGTGCGGGTTCCCTCACAAACGACCAAGAGTGGTGAGACCATTCCGGCCCAGGACGTTCACGTCAACTCCAGTGATCCGCTCCTGCCGGACTATCTGGCCCAGAACGTCCTCGCCGTGCTCGGGCTCACCAACTACGGCCCCTTCACGACGAATCAGGCTCACGTGTTGACGACGTTCAAGTCGACGACCAAGGCCCTCGACGCGTCGAGCTGCGCTGCGTTGACCGGTCTGCCGTCGGCGTGCAATCTCCCGTCGGACTTCGTCGCTAACTACGGCCTCTCCAAGGTGGCGAGCGCGACGACCGGGGCGGGATCGACAATCGGCATCGTGACCTTGGCGGCCCTCAACGTGGGGGCGCCGGAGACCTTCTGGTCCCAGTACGCGAACGTGCCGACCACGGGACGCACCGTCACCGTTCAGAACGTCGACGGCGGTCCGGGAGCCCCGAGTCAGGCCTCCGGTTCGACCGAGACGGACCTTGACGTCGAGCAGTCCGGTGGGGTGGCGCCGGGGGCGAACATCATCGTCTACCAGGCCCCCAACACGGACTACGGATTCGCCGACGCCTTCTTCACCGCGGCGAGCCAGAACGTCGCCGACTCGGTCTCGGCCAGTTGGGGCCAGTCCGAAACGAGCGTGATGGCCACCATCAACTCCGGACTCGAGTCCCCGCAGTACCTCCAGGCTTTCGACGAGGCCTTCTTGGAGATGGGCGTTCAGGGTCAGTCGGCCTTCGTTTCGGCCGGTGACAACGGCGCCTACGACGCCCTCCCCGACGCCGGGACGACCAACCTGGCCGTCGACACTCCGGCCTCGAGTCCCTACATCACCGCAGCGGGCGGAACCACCCTGGCCTGGAGCGCCCAGTTCAGTTCGGTGGCGAATCCGTCACTCACGGCGAACGTCTCGGTGCCCAGTGAGCGAGCGTGGGGTTGGGACTACCTGTGGGCGCCCTTCGTCCAGCTGGGTATCTTCCCCGACTACCCGACGAGCGCGCTGAATCAGTTGGCTGGTGGTGGCGGAGGCTACTCAAGCGTGTACGAGACCCCCGCATATCAGCGAGGAGTCTCGGGAGTGAACTCCTTCACCGCGGTGAACAACCTGACCCCGAGCCAGTTTCAGACCGTCGGTGGAATGACCTTGCCGACCGGCTTCGTGGTGAACCCGTCACCCACGGTGACCTCAGGCGCGGGAACTGGCCGCAACGTTCCGGACCTCTCGGCGGACGCCGACCCCTACACCGGCTACCTCGAGTACTCGCCGTCTTTCGGTGACACTGGCGGAACCCTCCTGCAGGGCGGTTGGGGTGGCACGAGTTTCGTCGCTCCCCAGTTGAACGGTTCCACGGCGCTCATCGACGCCTACGTCGGTCACCGCGTGGGCTTCTGGAACCCGACGATCTACGCGGCGGCGTCCTCTCACTGGTCGCCCTTCACTCCGCTCTCGACCTCGGGACCGAGTAACGACAACCTCTACTACAGCGGAACGCCGGGCACGGTGTACAACCCGGCGACTGGTCTCGGGACGCCGAACCTCTCGGCGCTCGCCCAGTTCTTCCGCTTTAACGACTCCGAGCGCTAGTTTCCCGCGACGAACCCCGGGCTCGGTTGACGGGCCCGGGGTTCGCGCTACCCTGAGCCGGGTTACGAAGGAGGCTCTGGTGGAACTGTGGTCGGCACCGGTCGCTCTCGTGGGTTCGGGGGAGTACCTGCCCTCGATGCTCGAGATCGAACGATCCCTCCTCGAGGGGCGTCCCTCGCGCTACGTCCAACTGGCGACGGCGGCGGTGCCCGACGGGCCCGAGACTCTCGCGAAGTGGCACCGTCTTGGGCGAGAGCAAGCCGAGCGTCTCTCGGTGGAACAAATTATTCTCCCGGTCGAGTCCCGTGATGACGCGTTCGACCCCGCGGTGGTCGAGTTGGTGAAGGGCGCTGGACTCGTCTACCTCTCCGGGGGCCACCCCGGCTTTCTCGCCGACACCCTGCGCGACACCCCGCTCTGGAATGCCATCCTCGACGAGTTTCGCGCCGGGACCCCGCTCGCGGGTTGCAGCGCGGGAGCGATGGTGATGGCCCAGTGGGTGCCGACCCTGCGTCACCCACGCGCCGGCGGGACAGAAGGGTTAAGCCTCCTGCCTCACCTGCGGGTTATTCCCCACTTCGACGCCTTTCTCGCCCGCCTCCCCGACGTCGCCACTCGCTTCCTGGTCGACACCGAGTCCGACGTCACCGTCGTCGGAGTGGACGAGGAGACGGCTCTCGTGGGGGGCCCGACCCGTTTCGAAGTGAGAGGTCGCGCCTCGGCGTGGATCATTCGCCGCGACGGTCGAGAAGAGTTCCCGGCTGGTTCAATCTTGGAGGTGCCCGCGTGAGTCACGATCCCCACCCAGAGAGCGAGTCTCTTGGTTACCTGAACGTGGCGGAGGTCCTCGAGGCGTTCGAGGAGTCTCGCCTCACGAGCGTGGAACTTCTCGACGCTCTCCTCGAGCGCACCAGTGCTCTCGATCAGTCCGGACCGACGCTTCGCGCCCTCGCGGCGCTGAACGAGCGGGCCTTGGAGGAGGCCACCACGCTCGACGAGGAGCGATCGCGAGGACTGCGACGCGGTCCGCTCCACGGCGTTCCCGTCCTCATCAAGGACAACATCGAGGCCCTGGGACTACCGGGCTCGGCGGGGTCGAGTGCGTTGCGTTCTCGAGAGAGTCGCGACGCCCACCTCGTCGCTCGACTGCGTGACGCGGGCGCGCTCGTCTGGGGCTCGACCAATCTGTCGGAGTGGGCCAATATTCGTTCTTCCCACTCCACCTCGGGGTGGTCGGCGACGGGCGGACTCGTCGGCAATCCCTGGTCCCTCGACCGTTCGGCGGGGGGCTCATCGTCCGGATCGGGCGCGGCCGTGGCGGCGGGCTACGGTCCTCTGGCGATCGGTACTGAGACCGACGGGTCGATCACCTGTCCGGCGTCATTAAACGGGGTCTTTGGTCTTAAACCCACGGTGGGGGCGGTGCCGGTGGACGGGGTCGTGCCGATCAGTCGAAGCCAAGACTCGCCCGGGCCCCTCGCGCGCGACGTCGACTCGTTAGCCCGGGCCTTCGCGGTGTTGAGCGGGCGAGGGGAGGTCGCGGTGCCCTCCGTGGTGCTGGCGCGCGCTCGGTCGTGGCGCACCGGACACCCCGGAACTGACGAGCTGCTGGAACGCGTGCTCGATGACCTAGCGGGTCCTCTCGCTCTCAGCGACACGCAACCGCCTGAGCCCGACGAACGCGTGTCCGAGGACGAGGTGACCGTTCTGCTCTGCGAGTTGAGTGACGACCTGTCGGCCTACTTGGCGACGCGCCCGGGTGAGGGTCCGCGCTCGCTCGCTGACGTCATTATCCACGAGGTCGCCCACGCCGACACGGAGTTGGCCTACTTCGGCCACGACCTCCTCGAACGCGCCCTCGCTAGCGGGGGTCGAAATCACCCCGGGTACTCCGAGGCCCGAGCGAGGAATCTCGAGTGGGCGACCACGACTCTCGACGTGGCCCTCTCGGGTGCCGACGTCGTACTCTCGGGCGCCTACGCCCCCGCCTGGAAGAGTGATCTCGTCACGGGGGACCACCCCGCGGGAGTGTCCCCGGCCATTCAGGCCGCCGCCATCGCCGGGTGGCCGATCATGAGTCTGCCGGCCGGTCTCGTCAAGGGTCTCCCGGTCGGTCTCACCCTCGTCGCGCGACCGGGCGAGGAGTGGGCGCTCCTTCACGCGGCTCGGCGAGTCGAGGTTCTGCTCGAGCCGATCGGGCGACCCACGTGGAAAACCCCCGAACGCGGCTAGGCGTCCGGGGGTTGTCGCACTGAGGCTGGAGGACTTAGAGGTCCTGGTAGTGCTCGCGCCAAATCAAGCGGTAGAGCTTGATGCGCCGCGGGATGGAACGCAGTCCCGGGATGAAGGGCACGAGCACGAGCGCCGCGGTAAAGCCCATCA
>JAKBAZ010000046.1 GCA_021826255.1 Actinomycetes bacterium | reverse complement strand
GAGCGCGCGCTGTTGAGAGTGAGCCCGGAGAAGGACGTTGACGGACTTCATCCGGTCAACTTGGGTCGTCTCGTGATGGGTGCCCCCGGTCCACTTCCCTGCACCCCCGCGGGCATCATGGAACTGCTCGCGAGTTTCGAGGTCCCCGTAGAGGGTCGACGAGTGGTGATTATCGGACGGGGACTCACGATTGGCCGACCCCTCGCGCTCCTTCTCGCGATGAAGCGGCCGGGGTGCAACGCCGCGGTGACCGTGGTTCACACCGGAGTTGACAACCTCGCCGAGATTGTTCGCGAGGGTGACGTCGTGATCGCCGCCGCGGGTCGGGCTGGACTCGTGACGAAGGAGATGGTCAAGCCCGGCGCCGCCGTCGTGGGTGCGGGGACGAGTTGGTCGGGCACTAGATTGATGAGCGACGTCGCCGACGACGTCGCTGACGTCGCCGGTTGGATTACTCCACGCCTGGGCGGCGTCGGCCCGATGACCCGCGCCATGCTGTTGCGCAACGCGGTTCGAGCAGCGGAGAAGATGGCATGACCACTGACAAGAACGGTCGAGAGTTCGACATTCGACCCTGGGGCTCCTACACGGTGCTCGACGACGAACTCGGTAACCACAAGGTGAAGCGCATTGTGGTGACCCCCGGCAAGCGACTCAGCTACCAAGTTCACTCCAAGCGTGCCGAACACTGGTTTATCGTGTCGGGCGTGGCGACGGTGACCCTCGACGGGGAGGTCTTTGACGTGACGCCGGGCCAGTCAGTCGACATCGCAATTGGGGTGGCCCATCGGTGCGAGAATCGGGGTACGGAACCCGTCGTGTTCATTGAAGTTCAACATGGTAGCTACTTCGGAGAGGACGACATTGTGCGCCTCGAGGACGACTTCGGCCGGGCGTAGCGGTGCGAATTGACCAACTGCTCGCGGCTGGATTTACGAAGTCGTTCGAGTACTTTCCGCCGAAGAACGATGAGGAGTCCGCGGTCCTCGCGAGGACTCTTGAGGAGTTGGAGCCTCTTCGACCCTCTTTCGTCTCGGTGACGTACCGAGGAGGCCGGGAATCGCGTCAGCGCACCTACGACCTCGTCGCCGACATTGAACGTCGGGGCCGCGTGAGCGCGATGGCTCACCTCATCTGCGTGGGGCACCGTCGCGACGAAATGCGAGAGATTCTCGAGACCTACCACTCCGTGGGCGTGGAAAATGTGATGGCGCTCGGCGGTGACATTCCGAACGACCCCGATCTTGTCGCGTCGGACTTCACTCACGCCGTGGATCTGGTGCAACTCGCCCGCGACGTGGGGGGATTCTCCATCGGCGTCGCTGCTCACCCGCTCGGGCACCCTCGCTCGCCCTCGCTCGACAGTGACCGCCACTTTCTCGCCGAGAAGTTAGCGCTCGCGGACTTTGCCGTGACCCAGTTCTTTTTTCGGGCCGACGAGTGGTCCCGCTTGGTGAGTGAACTTCGTGATCTCGGCGTCGACCGTCCGGTCCTCCCGGGAATCATGCCGGTCACCTCGCTTTCCTCGTTGGGGCGAATGGAACAGATGGGAGCTCCGGTACCCGACACGCTCACTCGAGCCCTGGAGGAAGCCCACGATCGAGGCGGGGCCGACGCAGTGCGCCGGGCGGGCATTAACGCTGCCGCGGAGCTCTGCCGAGAACTGATCGATCGAGGTGCTCCGGGACTGCACTTTTACACCCTGAACAAGTCGTCAGCAACGCGAGAGATTCACGAGGCGCTCTTTGGAGAAGGGTCGAAGGTCCCGAAAAACTCTTAAGGGGTGCCCCTCGGAGTCCGTCGTAGACTCATCGACATGGCTGAGAAAATCACGATGAGCGCCGAGGGCGTTCTCCACGTTCCGGATCATCCCATCATTCCTTTCATTGAAGGCGACGGAACGGGGGTCGACATTTGGCCGGCCGCCAAACTCGTCCTCGACGCCGCCGCCGCGAAGTACGGCAAGAAGGTTGAGTGGAAAGAGGTGCTCGCCGGGGAGAAGGCCTTTAACGAGACGGGTAATTGGTTGCCCGACCAAACCATTGAGGATTTTCGTGAGTACCTCATCGGGATTAAGGGTCCCCTCACTACCCCGGTGGGTGGTGGATTCCGGTCGTTGAACGTGGCCCTGCGTCAGATTCTTGACCTGTACGTCTGTCTGCGTCCGGTGCGCTGGTTCTCCGGCGTGCCGTCGCCGGTTCGCCACCCGGAACTCGTCGACATGGTGATCTTCCGTGAGAACACCGAGGATGTCTACTCCGGTCTGGAGTTGGAGGCGGGTTCGGCGGCTGCGGAACAACTGCGCTCCTATTTGAAAGACTCTTTCGGTTGGGACATTCGTGAGATGAGTGGTATCGGTATCAAGCCGATTTCTCAGGCTGGATCCGAGCGACTCATCCGGGCCGCTATTAAGTACGCCGTGGATCACCAGCGTCCGTCAGTCACGCTCGTTCACAAGGGCAACATCATGAAGTTCACGGAGGGGGCGTTCCGCAAGTGGGGCTACGAGCTCGTACGACGCGAGTTCTCCGATGTCGCCGTCGGTTGGGATGACTGCGGCGGCGAACCCGGAGACAAGATTCTCGTCAAGGACTCGATTGCTGACATCACGTTGCAACAAGTCCTGACTCGTCCCGCAGAGTTCGACGTCATCGCGACGATGAACCTGAACGGGGACTACCTCTCGGACGCACTGGCGGCTCAGGTGGGTGGAATCGGTATCGCGCCGGGGGCCAACATCAACTACGTAACGGGTCACGGAATATTCGAGGCGACCCACGGAACGGCTCCCAAGTACGCCGGACAGGACAAGGTCAACCCGGGTTCTGTTCTCCTTTCGGGGGTCCTCATGTTCGAGCACCTCGGGTGGACTGACGCCGCGAACGATATCGTGCGCGCCCTGGAGTCAACAATCGCCGACAAGGTCGTGACCTACGACTTCGCGCGCCTGATGGACGGAGCGACTGAAGTCAAGTGTTCAGAGTTCGCGTCCGCCATCGTCGACCGCCTCTAAGCCCCGCTTACTCACTAGAAGGAGACATATCATGACGTCACCCGTTCACGTCACCGTCACCGGCGCGGCCGGTCAGATCGGTTATCAGCTTCTGTTTCGCATCGCCTCAGGTCAGATGTTGGGACCCGACACCCCGATTGTGCTGCGGCTCCTGGAGATTGAGCCCGCGATGAAGGCGCTCGAGGGCGTGGTGATGGAGCTGGATGACTGCGCGTTTCCGCTTCTTTCCGGCGTGGAGTACACGAGTGACCTCTCTCACGCGTTCACTAACACTTCGTGGGCGCTGCTCGTGGGATCGATTCCTCGCAAGGCGGGTATGGAGCGAAGCGATCTTCTGGGCGTCAACGGCGGGATCTTTAAGCCTCAGGGTCGCGCTATCGCGGAGAACGCCGCCAGTGACGTTCGGGTCCTGGTAGTGGGTAATCCTTGCAACACCAACTGCCTCATCGCGCGCTCGAACGCGCCAGAGGTTCCTGCTGATCGGTGGTTCGCAATGACGCGTCTCGACCAGAACCGGGCCGAGACTCAGTTGGCCAAGCGCGCCGGCGTGTCCGTGGCCGAAGTCAAGAACCTCGTGATTTGGGGCAACCACTCGTCGACCCAGTACCCCGACTTCACCAACGCCACCATTGGGGGGCGCCCGGCCGCCGATGTCATCGCCGATGAGGCGTGGTTGAAGGGTGAGTTCATTTCGACCGTGCAAAAGCGCGGCGCCGCGATCATTGAAGCGCGAGGCGCGTCGTCGGCGGCGTCCGCGGCTAACGCCGCCATTGACACCGTGGCGGGCTTGGTTCGCGCAACCGCCGCGGATGATTGCGTCTCCGTCGCGGTGACGTCTCGCGGGGAGTACGGCGTTCCCGAGGGACTGACGTTTGGTCTACCGGTGATGTCCGATGGTCGAGGTGGATGGAGCGTGAAGGATGACTTCAACGTTGATGAGTTCTCGGCCGAGCGAATTCGCTTAACAACCGAAGAGTTAGTGGCCGAGCGAGACGACGTGCGTGCTTTGGGATTGATTTAGAGAGTTCTCGTAACCTGAATGCCATTCTCAGGGGTGTTCCGTAGAGGAACGCCTGTGGGAGACTGAGCGCGATGACTCACGCATCTCCGGGACTCGACACGTCGTCGCATCCTCGGGAGCGGGTCGGCTTAGGGTCGTCTACTTCTTCGTGGTACGCCTCGGTGGCGCGCTGGCTGTGGTGGGGTCTCGCGATTCGATTGGCTCTCGCCCCCACGAGTTCCATGGAAGCAGATGTGTCGGTGTGGTGGAATGTGGTTCACCACACCACTCAAGGGGTCGGCCTCTATCAATTTCGCCTTTTCTCCTATCCACCGGTCTACGGATACTGGCTGAGCTTTCTCGGAGGAGTTCTTCACGTAGTGGGGGCCAGCACGGCACTCTTGGGTCGGGCCTATCCCACCGGCGCATCAGCGGTGGCCGCCACTTACGGCACGGTGATGCCCACCATGTTCGGGGCACTCGCGTTTAAGGTACCCATGATCCTGGCCGATGTGGGCACGGGATGGGCCGTGTGGCGAATCGCTCTCCACTTGAGCGGAGACGAGAAGACTGCCCGACGTAGTTTCACCTGGTGGTTTCTCAACCCCATCGTGATCTGGGTGGGCAGTGTGCACGGGCAGATCGACTCCCTCGCGGCATTCGGAATTGCCCTAATGCTGCTCGCTCTACTCAATGAGTCGTGGGGGCTAGCGGGAGCAGCATTGTCCTTTGGCGTAGCGGTCAAGATATCGCCCATTTTCCTCGTACCGGTGGTACTGGCGTACCTCTGTAGTCCAACGCGGCGTCGTTCACTGGCAATGTGGGCACAGTTTGCATTGGGAGCTGTCGTCAGTGCATTGCTTTTCGTCGCTCCCGAGTGGGGTTCGACGATGCTCACGGGAGTACTCTCGCGGACAGCTCAGGTCGGACCCGTTGGCGGTCTCGAGTGGACCGGCCTTGCGAAGAGCCTGCCTCTCCTCTCTCACTTGTACACCTGGCTCTCGAGCCACTTCGTGTTCGCAACCCGGACCTCAAACTGGCTTCAAATTCTCGCCAGTCTCGCGGGCGGCATTGTGACCTGGCGTCGACCCAGTGGCCGCACACTCCTTGTGACGAGTGGGCTCGTCATGATGGTTGTTGTTTCGGTGAATCTCGTTGCCAACCCGGAATTCACCCTCTGGTTTCTTCCTGTCGTTGCTCTGGGCGCCGGGGGAGTGTGGGCGCACCAACGTCTCTTTCGGGTCTCGTCGGTGTTAATGGCGATAGGCGTCCTGGTGTTTTACACTTCTCTCTTTGCGCCATCGTATTACTTCGGTGTCTTTGGGACCGCGTGGGGTTTTCCCTCAGTGGGGTCGGTATCGAGTCAGACTGAGTGGCTGTCGCGGGGCGGTGCCCACTTCACCTTCTGGCCCGCCGCTAACTGGATGCGACTGGACCTTGTGGCGTCACTACTGGTGACGGGCGCAACGATTCTGGGAGTGTGGGCGCTCATCACTGCCCTGCGGTCGCAGCAACTCACCTTGGATCCCTTTCGCTGGTCTTTGACGCGCGCGGCTCGTTGGAGTGGGGTGGCTGTTAGTGCGGCCATAGTTCTGGGCGGTTGGATTGCTCCACGGCTCGTTGCGTTACCACAACTGACTGTTGTATCGCCGTCAAATTCCTCGAAGCTGACACTCCGGAGTTCTTCGACGTCGGGAGTTCGAGTCAGCGCATTTCGTTTTGATTCCGCACGACGAGTCTCTCAAGTGGTGTTCTTTTCAGACCCTACCTACCCTTACGTCTCTTCCGATGCTGGGACCATCCTCGGC
The DNA here is from genome assembly GCA_021826255.1 of Actinomycetes bacterium. Lineage (GTDB taxonomy): Bacteria > Actinomycetota > Acidimicrobiia > Acidimicrobiales > RAAP-2 > RAAP-2. The sequence goes on along the minus strand of JAKBAZ010000046.1, from coordinate 2,869 downwards.
ACCCTGCAGCAAATGGTGTCAACATTTAGATCCTCTCATGTGGGAATCGGAGTGCAGAGCGTGACAGCATCGTCGCTGGGGGCAATGCTTCCCACGCTCTCACCCAATGCGCTACTCGTAGACCTGACTGGGGTCTTTCCAAAATCAGTGGTGGAGTCAGGAGACCTTCAGAGATGGCTACTGGGCGGTGGGCGACTGGCCTTCGGAGGTTATCTGCCCGGAGTACTGTCCTCGGGCCCAGCATCGTCCCTTAGCGCGGTCCGTACCTCGACCAGCGCGCTCGCCCTTCTTCCTCGTGGTCTCACCTCCGGTTACCTTGCGCGAGAAACTTGGGTGACGGCGCCGAGTGTGTGGTCGAGTGCTCTCCACCTCTCTTATCCCGAAGTCATGTTCGGGTTGCGAACGTCAATTCTCACCCGATCGGGTGGAACCATCTTGGGAAACGCCTCGTCGGGACTCACCACCGTCGGATATGTTCCGTACGGTCATGGTGGGGTGGTGATTTTTACTGGATCCAACCTCGGTGAGTATGAAGTAGACGAGGGGTACGCGCTCTGTGTTTTGGTGGCCTCGAACGCCTTGGCCGCTACTGGTGTGCCCGTGAGTCGTCAGGTTGGTGAGAGTCTTAGCACTCTTCCACTACCGAAGGGTCGGGGGGCAGTCGAAGTAGTGGCCACTGACGCCTCAAGACCCCTGTGGATTTGGAGTCGAACTCTTGACGCGAGTGGCGGTGTTTCGTGAAGTCGATCTCTCTCCAGGCAGGTCAAACTTCCGTCACATTGGCCCAGTTCGGACATTACGACATGGCGGGTGAAGTCGAATTCGCATACGGAGGACCCGCAATGGATCGACATGGCGCTTTCGAGGCTGAGGAAAAGGGATGAACGTCCTAGTTCTCGACTACAAGGACACCTGGCACCCCGAAGCGGGGGGCGCCCAAATTTATGTTCACGAAGTTGTGAAGGTGTGGACCGAGTTAGGTCACACCGTCACCATCTTCACTAGTCGAAGCGGCCGACCTGACACTGAAGTCGTAGATGACGTGCACTACGTGCGGAGGGGCAACAAGTACACCGTTTTTCACGAGGCAAGACTCTTCCTGATACACCAGGGGGACAACTTCGATGTCGTTCTCGACACAGTAAATCAGCGCCCGTTTCTCGCGCACGAGGTCGTCGGAGAGAAGGCGACGGCCATTGTGTACCACCTTGGACTTGACGTATGGCAGAAGGAGTTCGCTGCACCCTTGGCGTTTGTGGGTCGTTACATCTTGGAGCCTGAGTGGATGCGCCGGCTAAATTACGCCCCTCGTATTGTCGCCCTTTCGCACTCAACCGCCCAGTCGTTCGATCATTACGGGCTCCCGTGTGACGACATTGTTGAACCGGGTGGAGTGGACTGCGAACCGGTGCTCAATCGTGAGGTGTCCAAGAATCCGAGAATCGTGTTCCTTGGTCGCTTGGTGGAAAACAAGCGTCCCCTTGACGCTATTAGGGCGGTCAAAATGATTCAGCGGGACATTCCTGGAGCGTCACTGGACGTACTTGGGAGTGGATACCTTCTCGACCAAGCGCGAGCGATGGCCTCGGAATCCATCAGGGTGTGGGGCCACGTGAGTGAAGACGTCAAGATTGATCTCCTATCTCGAGCCGACCTACTGATGGTGACGAGTGTTCGCGAAGGATGGGGTCTTGTCGTAAATGAGGCTGGTGCGCGAGGCGTGCCGACGGTCGGATACGACGTAGCTGGTTTACAAGACTCGGTTCATCACGGGGAGACCGGGATGCTGACCGAGGAGAATCCCGAGAGCCTCGCGGAGGCAGCGTTAATGGTGTTGCGCGATCCTGAGGAGTGGAAGCGCCTGTCGCGAAATGCCGCAGTGCTTTCGACGTCGTGGTCCTGGCGCGACGTTGCCGTCAAACTACTCGGTGTCATGACGTCAACTCCCCAACGCCCCGCCTGGCTGAGGGCACACCCTGAATTGGCGACGGGAAGGGTGGCTCTCCAATCTGATCCCTCGAGCGGGCGTGAGGTCGAAGTCCGTCAACATCGCTACAACCTTGGATTGATGGCGGGCCTCTGGCTAGCGATCATTCTTGGAGGGGCCCTCCGTTGGTACGAGGCACTTCATCTTCCGTGGAGAGATGACGAGATCAACTACGTGGCATGGACTGGGCAGTGGTTTTCCTCTCATCTGTTGAGCTACATCTTTCAGTTCCAACAACATATTTACCCTCCGCAGTCGCAGTACTTTGCGAATCCCCCTCTTGCCATGTGGTTCTTCGGGATTGCGATATTTGTTGGAAAGGGCCTCGGGGTTAGCGCACTGACCTCGGCACGTATGGTGAGCGTGATTCTTTCTCTCGTGACCAACGTCATGGTTTGGCGAGTAGCTCGACGCTGGTTATCGGAAGGCACAGCTGTGTTTGCGGCGGTGTCGTTCGCACTCTTTCCCCTGGCCATTGTTACGGGGGCTTCCGCATTCATAGAACCTCTTCTGACCCTGGAACTCGTCCTGGCCCTCGACGCCTATTTGAGGGTGAAAGATTCCATCACCACTGGACGCACTCTGTATCTTGGCGCTGTCCTCGCCGCAAGTCTGTTAACCAAGTTCTCCTACGGCGTGGTCTTTTTCCTCATCGGTTTAGTTGCGTTGATTCATTTGATTAGATCTGGTCATCGACGCCGTGCGGCGTATCTCGTAGCAAGTTCTGTAGTAACGCCTTTCGTAGTGTGGTCCGGATATCGGACTCCTTCTCAGTACCATGGCGTTTTTAGTTTCCTCTTTGCTAAATACTCGAGTTCGGGGCTTGTGGTCGATTGGTGGCGCTACCCCTTATCTCTGCTTACCGTCTATCCCATCGCCATG
>JAKBAZ010000045.1 GCA_021826255.1 Actinomycetes bacterium | reverse complement strand
CGGGGAGTCCGGCGTGACGTTGTCGACGGTGGCGGGACTCGTCAGCAATGTCACGGTGAGTCGAGAGGAGCCCGAGGAACTGCGTCGGCTGAAGGGTGATCGTCGGATGTCGACCGTCATCGCCCGGGCCGTCACAACGCGAGAGCGTCCGCTCGCTCGCGAGATGAGCTTCGCCCTCGGACGAGCCACGATCACGGTTCGCCCGGAGGACACTCGCGACATCGTCGAGCGGGCCCGACGTCGTCCGGGCAACCACAATCAGCGGCGCTCCGCCGTGAGCCGAGAACTGGCGGCTCGACTGGCCCAGCGCTACCTTCGCCGATTCGCGGCGGGTGCCTCCGACGAGTCCTCCAGCGAAGCCGACCTGGCCGAGCAGATTCGGGCCCACGTGGATTTCAAGCAGATTGTCCAGCGGATTTGGCCCCGCCTCACCGGTCAGGATCTCCTCCACGACCTCTTTGGTTCCCCCGCGCTCTTGCGTGCGGCGGCTAAGGGCGTGTTGACCGACGACGAAGTGGCGCTCCTCGTGCGCCCGCGGAGTTCGAGCGTCGACGATGTGAACTGGAGTGCGGCCGACGCCGCGTTGATTGACGAAGCTCGAGTAGTCCTCGGACCCCGAAAGCGGCCGCGGGTGACTCCAGCGCGCACCTCGGAGATTCTCGAGGGAATTGACCTCGAGGCCTACAGCGGGGAGATTCGCGCGGCGGCCCTGAGAGAAGCTCAGCGACTGACGACCCAACGAACGAACGACCTCGACGAGGCCGAGTTCATCACCTACGGTCACATCGTCGTGGACGAGGCCCAGGACTTGTCGCCCATGGAGTTGAGAGTCCTGAAGCGTCGCGACCTGGCTGGTTCGATGACCATCGTGGGCGACATGGGTCAGGCCACGACTCCCGGCTCCGCCGCCTCCTGGTCCGCCCTCCTCGAGATCCTGGAGCCTCGTCGCGCACCGACTCGAGTGGAACTCAGCGTCTCGTATCGCACTCCCGAAGAGGTCCTCGACTTCGCCGCACCCACGTTGGCCGCGGCTGCGGTGGACCTGCGTGCGCCCCGCGCTGTTCGTCGAGTCGGGGTGGCTCCTCGCCTCATCGAGACCCCCCCGGCGCAATTCGAGGACACGGTGGTGAACTCGGTGAGAGACGTCGTCTCGGAGTTGTCGCCGGGCCGGATTGCGGTGATCGCGACCGCTGAGGACTGCCCGGGGATCTTGGATCTGTTGACTCGCGCTGGACTCGATCCCGTGGACCCTCGAGTCGAGGAGGGTCGTGGATTGGGCGCGGACCTCGTCGTCGTCAGTGCCGAAGGGGCGAACGGACTGGAGTTCGACGGCGTCGTGGTGGTCGAACCCTTAAGCATCGCCTCGAGGGGTGAGAACTTCGGCACGGTGTCGGCGAGGGGACTTCGGACCCTCTACGTGGCGATGACGCGGCCGACTCGTCGCCTGGAGATCATCGCCTCGAGGGGGGTCCCGCCGTCACTTCGGGTCACTCCGTCGTGAGTGTGAGACGACCCCTTTTGAGGGGTTGGACCTTGTGAAATTTTTGTTATGGTGGAGCGCGTGAGTCAGGCACTTCCCGTAAACGGCCTGGCGGAGCAGGGGAAGATCGTTCACGACCGGCCGCCGATGTTGGCGATTGGGGTGATGATTTGGCTCGGAAGCGAGTTGATGTTCTTCTCGGGCCTCTTCGCCGCGCTCTTCACCATTCGCGCCCACCTGGCGTCGTGGCCCCCGAAGGGAACCCACCTCGACGTGCTGCAGTCGGGAATCTTCACGATCATTCTGGTGGCCTCCTCCTTCACCATGCAGTACGCGGTGTGGTTGATTGAACGGCGTCGCCGCGATCAAGCTCGCACCTGGGTGTGGATCTCGCTCTTTCTAGGTTTGGCGTTCGTTCTCAATCAGGTCTACGAGTGGACCCACTTGACGACCCGGTGGTACACCAACGCCTACGGCTCGGTCTTTTACATCACGACGGGACTTCACGGTTTGCACGTGACGCTCGGCCTCGTGGCCATGCTCTTTCTCCTCTTTCGCATGCGCGGTTCTCAGGGTGACCCCGGAGAACTCGCGGCGTTCCAGGGAGTCAGTTACTACTGGCACTTCGTGGACGTGGTGTGGATCGGTCTCTACTCGTCGTTGTTCCTCTTGAAGTAGGTCGTGTGAAGATGTCCTCTCGCGCCAGACTCGGTCTCCTCGTCGGGATCCTCGCCGCCGCTCCGCTCCTCAGCTTCGCCTCCGTCGCGGGGGCGTCGTCGCAGACGCCCTACCAAACCGGTGCCGCGAACTCGGGGACCCCGAAGTCGTCGACGGTAGTAAAGGGACCTGGAGGGTCCATCGTGAGTTACGGTAACTCGGCCATTACCTACACCGTTCCCTCCCCGGCCCTCGCGACTCTCGGACAGTCGCTCTACCTCGAGAACTGCGCTTCTTGTCACGGCGTGAACGCCAACGGAGTGCCGGCGGATGGCACTTCCGGGGCTTACCCCAATCTCGTGGGTCTCGGCTCAGCCACCATCGACTTCTGGATTGAGTCGGGTCGTATGCCGGCGGCGAACCCCCGTTCGGTCCAGGCTGAGCGTCGCACCCCTCGACTCACCCACGATCAGGCGGTGGCGATTGCCGCGTGGATCAACTCCCTCGACCCGTCGTACCCGGCCATTCCCACACCGCACCTCTCGGGGGCGAACGTGGCGGACGGGGCGGCCCTGTTCGCCCTCAACTGTGCGGCCTGCCACACCATTGAAGGGGACGGTGACGCCCTCGCCCAGGGAACCTACGCTCCGTCGTTGCGCAACATCCCGGCGGCGCAGGTGGTCGAGGCGATTCGCACCGGGCCCGGCAACATGCCTCGATTCACGGGCAACCTCAGCGACTACCAGGTTCGCGACATTGTGGCCTACGTCACGGAGTACTTGCAGCACCCTAAGAATCCGGGCGGATTGGGCCTCGGAGGTCTCGGCCCCGTGGCGGAGGGATTCGTGGGACTGTTGATTGGTGTGGGGCTGCTCGCCCTCATTGGATATTGGGTAGGAGAGCGTCAGTGAGCGATCACGACCAGCACACTCCGGTGTCGCTTCGCGGTCTGTCCGCGGACGACCCGCACATGCAGCCGGCCGCCCGGCGACCCCGCGTCGTCGAGGGGTGGATTGGGTTGTTGTTCCTTCTGGGCATCGCCCTCCTCGTTCTCTTCGCCGTCGCCTTCGTGATGAACTTGGCCCCCTGGACTCTCGGAGCCACACTGGGTGGCGGAGCGGTCAGCCTCGGGGCCGGTCTCATTGCCTGGGGTAAGTACTTGATGCCCCGAGGTCCCTTCGTGGAGGAGCGTCACCCGCTCGCTAACTCCGAGTCGGACCGCGACGCCTTCGCCGCGGCCGTGGTCGAACGAGGCGGCGGCATCATCCAGCGCCGGAAGTTTCTCGGCGGACTGCTCGGAACGGGTATGGGCGTGTTCGGTGTCGTCAGCCTCTTTCCCCTGGTTCGCTCCCTCGGACCGATGCCGAAGGGCACGTTGTTCCACACGGACTGGACAGCGGGTTCTTATCTCGTCGACATCACGGGTCGACGGGTGAACGTCAGCGATCTGGCGGTCGGCTCGATCACGACGGTGTACCCGGAGGGCTTCGAGAACACTGACAACGGACAGGCGGTCGACCAGACGGTGTTGATTCGAATCTCCAATGAGAACTTCACCACCATGAAGGGGCGAGAGTCCTGGGCCCCCCAGGGTTACGTCGCCTACTCCAAGCTCTGCACCCACCTTGGTTGTCCGGTTGGACTCTACGAGCAGCAGCTTCAGCTGTTGGTCTGCCCGTGCCACCAGTCCATGTTCAACGTCGCCAACGGAGCCCTGCCCAACTTCGGTCCGGCGCCTCGTCCACTTCCTCAGTTGCCGCTGATGGTGGACTCTCAGGGCTATTTGCAGTCTCAGTCGGACTATAAAGAGCCCGTCGGTCCGGGCTTCTGGGAGCGCTGATGAGCACTACCTCACGCAAGGCCACGCCCACGAGCCGTTACGGCAAGGTGGGGCACGTGTTGAACGAACTCGACGACCGTTTAGGTGTTGCGAAGGGCGGGCGAACCTTCCTCGACAAGATCTTCCCGGACCACTGGTCGTTCATGCTGGGCGAAATCGCCCTGTACTCCTTCATGGTGCTGATGCTCACCGGGGTGTTCTTGACCTTCTACTACGTGCCGAGTCAGACCGTAGTGACCTACAACGGTAGTTACCTTCCTCTCTTTGGACAACACATGAGCGAGGCCTACGCCTCGACCGTCAATCTGTCCTTCGCGGTGCGCGGGGGTCTGTTGATGCGCCAGATGCACCACTGGGCCGCGGACATCTTCGCCGGGGCCATCGTGGTGCACATGGCGCGCGTGTTCTTCACGGGGGCGTTTCGCAAGCCCCGCGAACTTAACTGGACGATCGGCACGACGCTCCTCGTCTTGGCCATTGCCAATGGCTTCCTCGGCTACTCACTTCCCGACGACCTCGTCTCGGGAACCGGTATCCGCATCATGTTCTCGATCATCTTGTCCGTGCCACTGGTGGGGACGTACCTCGCGTTCTTCTTGTTTGGGGGCAACTTCCCGGGCACCGACATTCTGGCGCGCTTTTTCATCCTGCACGTTCTCGTGATTCCCCTCATCATCCTGGGACTCGTCGGGGCGCACCTCTTCTTGCTCGTGCGTCAGAAGCACACTCAGTTCCCGGGTCCGGGGCGCACCGAGACGAACGTGGTGGGTTCTCCGATGTTCCCCGTCTTCATGGCGAAGACCACCGGATTCTTGATGTTCGTGACGGGAGTGATTGCACTCCTCGGGGCCTTCGCCCAGATCAACCCGATCTGGCAGTTCGGTCCCTACGTGGCGTCTCGTATCTCCTACGCCGTCCAGCCGGACTGGTACATGGGCTTTCTCGACGGGGCGTTGAGAATCTTCCCGGCGTGGGAGTTCACGGGTTTCGGACACACCATTCCGCTCGAGGTCACCCTCCCCGCGGTCATCTTCCCGGGTATCTTGTTCACTGCCGTCTACGCCTGGCCGGCCATTGAGCGTCGCTACACGGGTGACAACGAGCTGCACAACCTCCTCGATCGACCCCACAATCGTCCGAAGCGCACTGCCGCGGGTGTTGCCGTCACGATGCTTCTCACCATGCTCTTCATCGCGTCGTCCACCGACGTCATCGCGAACTACTTCAAAGTGTCCCTCAACACCGTGCTCTGGGCGATGCGCATCCTGGTCATCGTGGTGCCTTTGTTGTCGTACCCCTTGGCGTACCGCATCGCCAAGGAGATGCAGGGCGTCGCCGGAGTAGGCAAACGCAAGGTCACCAACGTTGTGGTACGCACCGACGACGGGGAGTACATCGCAACCCCCGCGCCGGTGTACGCCGACGACGCTCACCACGAGCTCGATCCGGTTCCGGTGCCCACCTTCATCGAGGGGGCCGTCGAGACCTCGGGAGACGACGAGGCCGAGTTTGAGACGACCCCGGGAGTTCGTCGCGTCGAACGCTAAGGTCGCCCACGTGCGTCGCTGGATGGTTATCGCCCTCGCGGGCTTCGTGTTTCTCCAACTCGGCACTGGTGTTGTTCCACGTCTTGCTCGCGCGTTGGCGGCGGCGCCCGCGCCAGAGAAGCCCCAGGCGGGTTGGACGGTGGGTGTCCGGTCCGCTCGAGGAGTGGTCAGCGACTACAAGATGGAGTACGTCGCGGGGGTGTGGTTTCGGGTATTTCGCCTCCGCGCGCGCAGTGCCCTGTTGCGCTGGCACGTGGGAGCCCTCGACCCGCCCGGGGCGTGGGGTGCGGTTCCCGCCGATGCGGGACCCGCCATCGACTGGTCGTCGGAGGGTCTCGCGGGCGTGGTCGGGGTCTTTAACGGAGGATTCAAGGTTGGGGCCCACGCGGGGGGATCCATGGTGGACGGACGAGTCCTGTCTCCGCTCGTTCCCGGTGACATGACCATCGCTCTCGACGCCGCCGGTCACTGGCGTCTCGGAGTGTGGGGTCAGACTCTGCCCTCGGCGAGCTTTCACCCCATTGCCCTGCGCCAGAATCTCCCCCCCCTGGTGCTCGGCGGGCGGCTCACGTCGACCGCTCACGCCAACATCTTCACCTGGGGCTCTCCGCTCAACAACCAACCCGAAGAACCCCGCAGTGGACTTGGTGTCGACGCGGCGGGAAACCTCGTCTACGTCGCCACGATGTCGAATATCGGGCCGGTGCAACTGGGTGAGGCGCTAGTGGGCGCGGGCGTGAGATCGGGAATGGAACTCGATATGAACCCCTACTGGCCCATTCTGGGGGGCTCCTTTCGGGCCCTTCACTCGCCCGGTCCACTACCCGTGCAGATCCCCTACTCCGAACACAATCCGGACATCTACTTCAACGGCTGGCAGCGAGACTTCTTCGTGGGTCTCGCGGAACCGAACAGTTGGGCCTGTTCGTGGGTCTCTCCGGGACTTACTCCGGGACGCATGAGTGCCCAACCACTTCACCTGGTCGGCGCGGGCTGTGCCCGGTCCTAACCCCCGTCGGCGCGGTGCGTAGCATGGGGCGGTGATCAACGACGATCCCACCTGGCCTCGAGCAACCTCGCTACTCGTGAGCCCCTCGGAGAGCCGCGTTGACGACGTCGGTCTTCTCGGCGGGCACACCTATCGCACCTCGGTGACGCCACGTTCATCACTGTCCACCCCGCGGGCGGTTCGAGAGGCGTTGCGGTACTACTCCACGTGGAACTACGCCGACGAACTCGATCTCGTGGCGGGAGCGAAACTCGTCGACTACGGCGACGTGGTGGACGCCGATGCCGATGACTCCGACTGGTCCAGCCTGCGTCACTCTCACCCGCTGTGGATTCTCCTCGGCGGTGACAACGCCCTGACCTGGCGGGCTCTGTCAGTCCTCGCGGGTTCGAACCTGTCCGAGTGGGGTCTGCTCACCCTGGACGCGCACCACGATTTACGGGACGGACGTTCTAACGGATCGCCCGTTCGTCAACTACTCGACGCTGGCCTCGATCCCGCTCACGTGGTTCAAGTGGGCATCGCCGACTTCGCGAACTCGTCCTACTACGCCGACCGCGCTCGTCGCTCTGGAATCCGAGTCATTACTCGAGGAACCCTCAGTGAGGGCTCTCTCGAGAACGTGGTCGCGTCCGCGTTAGCGGAGTTGTCGTCGAAGGTTCGCCACATCTACGTCGACGTCGACCTCGACGTCATGGACCGAACTGTCGTTCCCGGATGTCCGGCGGCGGTTCCCGGGGGTCTCTCGGTCGTTGACGTGAGACGAGCCGTCCGCCTCGCGGCGAACCATCACCTCGTGTCGGCGGTGGACTTCACCGAAGTAGACGTGGAGCGCGACGCCCCCGACGGACGTACCGTGCGTACCGTCGCCCTCCTCCTACTGGAGGCCCTGTCGGGATATCAAAGGAGAACACCGTGACTGTGTCGCTCACCTCGACTCCCCTGACGCGACGAGACGTCGTACGCGTGGCCCGTGACGGGGAGTCCGTGGCGATCGCCGACGAGGCTCGCGAGCGCGTGCGGCACTCGCGCGAAGGGATCGAGGAGATGGTTCGCTCCGGAGTGCCCGTCTACGGGGTCTCCACGGGGTTCGGGTCCCTCGCGAACACCTTCGTCGCCCCCGACTCGCGCACCCAACTGCAGCGCTCTCTGGTGCGCTCTCACGCCGCGGGACTCGGTGAGCCGGTCGAAGAGGACGTCGTGCGCGCGATGATGCTCTGTCGACTCACCACTCTGGCGTCGGGGGTCGCCGGAGTTCGCGAGGAGACGGTCGAGGCGTACGCGGCGCTGCTCAACGCGTCGATTACTCCCGTGGTCCACGAGTTCGGTTCCCTCGGGTGCTCTGGCGACCTCGCTCCGCTGGCGCACGTGGCGCTCGCGCTGATGGGAGAGGGGGTCGTGCATTATCGCGGTGAGATCATGCCGGCGAGTCGGGCCCTCGACCTCGCGGGACTGAGCCCGGTGATCCTCGCCGAGAAGGAGGGTCTGGCCCTCTTGAACGGGACGGACGGAATGCTGGCCCACCTCATCCTCGGGCTCGACGACTTCGCGGCGCTGCTCGATCTTCTCGACGCCGCGGCCGCGGTGTCGGTTCAGGCCTTGCGAGGAACGGACCGAGTCTTCACCGCCGAACTCCAGGCGCTGAGGCCCCACCCCGGTCAAGCGCTCTCGGCGCGACGGATCCTCGCTCTGCTCGCCGAGTCACCCATCGTGGCGTCCCACCTGAACGACACGTCCCAGATCCAAGACGCCTACTCCCTGCGCTGCGCCCCCCAGGTGCACGGAGCGGCCCGCGACACCTGGGCGCACGCGGCGCGCGTCGCCGAGATCGAACTGTCGTCGAGTATTGATAACCCCTCGGTCTTAGAGGGCGGGCGTCTCTCGAGTAACGGAAACTTCCACGGGGCTCCCGTGGCGTACGTGCTCGACTTCCTCGCCATCGCGAGCGCCGACGTCGCGTCCATGTCGGAGCGGCGTACCGACCGACTCCTCGACGTGCACCGCAACTTTGGCCTGCCCCCGTTTCTCGCCGACGACCCCGGCGTGGACTCTGGACTCATGATCGCCCAGTACACCCAGGCGGCCTTGGTGAGTGAGATGAAGCGATGGGCCACGCCCGCGAGCGTGGATTCGATTCCCTCGTCGGCGATGCAGGAAGATCACGTG
>JAKBAZ010000044.1 GCA_021826255.1 Actinomycetes bacterium | reverse complement strand
TCGAAAGGCCTTCGGACATTAATCGCAAGACTTCGAGTTCTCGCTCGCTCAAGGTGGAGTGCAGCGGGGCTGTGGCGTGGGGAAGGCGGGCGAGAACTCGAGTGAGTTGCTCGGGCGCAATGAGCACCTCTCCTCGGGCCACCTGACGTAGCGACTCGGTAAGTTCAGTGGCGGCCCGATCTTTCGTCAAGAAGCCGCTGACCCCGGCTTCTATTGCTCTCAGCATGACAACTTCATCGGGTGAGCCGGTCAGCATGATGACCTTGAGTTCGGGGTGACGTGCGAGAAGCTGGTGAGTGAGGTGAACACCGTCGGTGTCGGGAAGGTGATAGTCCATGACGACGAGGTGCGGGGTTGACGTCTCGATGAGGGCGAGGGCGCTCGAACCGTCGGCGCACGGATCGAGGACCTCAAAGTCCGCCTCCAGCTGCAAGAGACGGGTCAAGCTCTCGGCGAACATACGGTGGTCGTCCACCATCACCACTCGGGTACGGGTGTCGGGGCTAGGTTCCATGGAGCGCCTCACGAACAACCTGAAGAAGGGCGGATTCGCTGAAGGGCTTGAAGAGGACCACGCTCGACTCGGCGAGAGTGTCACCGAGTCCCGTCATCAAGACGACGGGAACGTGTGGATGGGTTTCGCGAATTCGCTCTTTGAGTTGGTCTCCGCCCATTCGGGGCATCGTTCGATCGCTGAGCACGACGTTGATACTCGAGTCAGGACGATGAAGAACCTCGAGTGCCTCCAAGCCGTCGGTCGCGGTGGCCACTCGGTAGCCGGCCTCCTCGAGAAGTCGGGTGGTGCTCTGGCGAAGAGCGTCGTCGTCATCGACTACCAACACGAGTTCGCCTCGTCCCTCAAAGACATCGTCGATGTCGATGCTCGGTGGCGCGGGCGACGAGGACGCCGCCGGGAAACGCAAGTGAACTCGAGTCCCGAGTCCGGGGGTGGAGGTCAAATTGATGCGTCCTCCGGCGCGTTGGATAATGCCGTAGACGGTGGCGAGACCCAGTCCAGTTCCGTGTTCGCGAGGTTTCGTCGTAAAAAACGGCTCGAACGCTCGACGTGCCACCTCATCACTCATTCCCACTCCGGTGTCGGCGATGACGATCTCCGCCGTGGAGTCGGGGTGTCCGTGACTGCTGATTGTCAATCGACCACCGTGGGGCATGGCGTCGCGAGCGTTGAGGGCGAGATTGAGGACCACCTGATCGAGTTGTTGGGGGTCAATGGTCACTGGTGGGGTGGACGGGTCGAATTCGAGGACCACCTCCACGGAGACTCCGATGACGGGCTCGAGCAATTTCACGACGTTCGCCAGGCTCTTATTGACGTCAATGGTCATCGGCGTTGTCGGTTCGCGACGGGCGAAGGTAAGGAGTTGACGGGTGAGGGCGCCGCCTCGCTCTGCCGCGACTCTGATCGCGCTTAAGTCTTCCACCACAGTGGCGTCATCCACTCGACGCTCTAACAGAGTGGTGTAGTTCAAGATGACACCGAGCAGATTGTTGAAGTCGTGCGCCACGCCACTCGCTAGTAGGCCCAGGTCCTCCAGGCGAGCGGTCCGCTCCGACTCCTCGCGTACTCGGCGTAGCGCCTCTTCGTTTTCTAGCGCCTCCCACCCGTGAGCGACGTTGTCGACGAGCCGTTGGAGCAGATCTCTTTCCTCTTCGTTGAAGTAGTCCGGCTCAGCGGCGTACACCAGCATGGCCCCGCGAACGACTCCGTTGATGACGAGGGGAATGCCCCCGAGGGATCGATACCCCACCCGGGCGGCGAACTCTCTCCACGGGGCCATCGAGTCGTCGGAGCGAACGTCGTTGGAGTACCGGGCCACTCCGGAGCGCAGCGCCTGGCCGGCGATGCCTTGGCCCGTCGCATCCACCCGAGCCGATACTTGATGTTGTCCGAGATACTCCCGGGCCCCCACTCCCGCCCACGCCAGCGGGTGGACGTCCCCCGAAGAGTTATCCAGTTCCCCAATCCAGCACATGAGGAATCCGCCAAGTTCGACCACAATTCTCGTCGCGGCGTCGAAGAGTTGCTGGCGAGTGGTGGCTCTAAAGACCACCTCGTTGGTTTCGGCGAGTACGGTGGCGAGACGCCGCTGTCGTCGAAGTTGGTCGAGCAGCATCCGGACCGACTGCTCGTTGGCGTGACGTTGAGTCGCGTCGCTGAAAATGACGGTCACACCTTCGGGGGACGGGAAGATGTGACCAGAAAGCCACCGACCAGCGGGAGAGAAGTACTCTTCGAAATCGACGACTCTCTTGGTCGTTCGCGCGCGTTCGAGGGCCTTGGCAATTGGTGAGTTCGACTCACTCGGGTTGACGGTCCAGACCTTGGTGCCGAGCAGAGTCTCGGGCTCGACTCCGACAATGGTCCCAGCGGCCCGGTTCACGGCGACGTAGCGCCACTCGAGGTCGAAGACGATGATGCCGTCGGTGACACGGTCGATAATGCTGGAGTCGAAGTGCTCGGACGTAGGTCACCTCCGGTGTGGGTTCACAGTATCTGAGGACACCCTGTCAATATCGTCTTTATCCCCTCACATCAGGAGGCACACTGTGTGCGACTGCGCGAGAGTGCTCCGTGTTGCCTAGTTGTCATGAAGGTTTTCTCAACCAGCGGACATACTCACCTACACTGAAAGTAGTCACGCCATCCCCCCGATGCTCGATCGAAGGAGAGCCCCGCCGTGAAAAAGTCCCTAAATCGCCGTTCCTCACGTCTCGTCGCCCTGGTGGCGGTACCGACTCTCGTGATCACCACGATTTCGGTAGCGAGTGCCTCGAGTTGGAGAAGCAGTTCGCGCCCGGCGGCCTCGTCGGCTCACGTCATTTCCGACCCCTCCACTCTGAGAGTCCGTCAAGTGCCGGGTGGCGGGGTGTTCTACGACGCGAAGACGAAAAAGGCCTTCGTCCCGCGCGGGGCCGACTACATCCGGGTTCAGCAAAACGCCCTTCACTCGACGTTCGTGAACTACAACGGCTCCGAGGCGTCACGCGCGATGTCCCAGATGGCGGCCCAGGGCTACAACGTGATTCGGGTCTACTTGCCCTACTACGCCATCGCCTCCCAGACGGCTAAGACACTTAATCCGACGGTGATCTCGCACGTGGCGGACTTCTTGCGCCGCGCGAACGCCGCGCACGTCAAAGTGTTGTTGACGAGCGACGGACTCCCGGCGTCACCGGCGTGGACTCCTACACCGCTGGCCCAGTCGGTCGACCCGAACAGCAACGTCTTTAATCCTTCCGAGTTGGCGTTGGCGAAGTTGCAGGTACAGGAGCTCTTTACCGGACTCGCCGCTGACAAGGCACCCCTCCAGGCCCTCTTCGGGTACGAGTTACAGAACGAGCAGGACTTTGCGTACACGCTGATGCCCTTCGAGGTCCCCTCGACGAAAGTCATTACCGTTAGTGCGCTGACGGCCCACGGGGTTGGCGCGACGAGCTCGGTGACCATCAATCCTGACGGCACTCTCTCAGCGGTCTCCACCGGAACTGGAGGTACCGTGCCGGCGGTCGCACAATTAAACCCCACCTACCGAGCCGATGAGGCCTACGTGGGTTGGAGTGCCCCCTCGACGACCACCAAGGTGACGGGATATAAGGTCACCGTCAGCTTTTCGAGCCCCTACACCTCGATGAAGATGGGTTCTCAAGTCTGCGCCGAGCCTCGGTCCACTCTGGTGAAGTCGGTGCGAACGACGCACATTTTCCTCACGGGACTCGGGATGCCGTACCTGTGTTCTATCAAGACCACGGACGGACGCACCTACGCCCTCGCCGCCAAGAACCACCGAACGCAGAATGCGGCGACGGTGACGGCGATGGAGGCGAACAACCTCCTCTACTGGCAGAACTCACTGGCGTCGTTCACCCATCACCTCGTTCCGAACCTGTTACTCTGCCTCGGAACGTTCCCTCCGATGGGGGCGACTCTCGGACTGACCTCGCTGCCCCAAGTCGACTTGTCGCGGGCGTCCCAGGTGGACTTCGTGGACATGCACTTCTACCCCAGTTACGGGGGATCCGTGAAGGGTCACCCGACCCTCGCCCAGAACTTCACCGCTCAGGTCAAGGACTTGTCGATTAAGCCCTCAGCCATCACCAAGCCGGTCGTGATGGCCGAGTTCGGCGTATGGAAGCCCTCCGCGGGAGCGCCGGCCAAATGGGTGGTGTCCAGTGCGAGTGCGGCGGCGAAGGAGCTGAAGCAGTGGCAGGTTATTAGTTGTTCAGTGCAGGGACTCCACGTGGACGGGTGGATGGTTTGGACCTGGAACACGTCACTCTTGGAGAAGACACCCGGTAACTGGTCGATGGTCGATGGTGGGGGGGCAATCGCCCACGCTCTCTCCCCGAAACTGCGTCCGAACGCCTGTCGCGCCTGACTCGCAACGCCCTCGGGCGTTGAGTAGCGTGGCGCCATGAACGTCCTCGGCGCCTTTAACAATCATCTCCCGGTCAAGGTGTGGTTCGGGGAGGGTCGATCTCGCAACGTGGTTGACGCGCTCTCCGAAGTCGGGGCGACGCGAGTACTCGTGATGATCGATGAGGGAATCACCGCCTTCAACCCCGCCGCCGCCGCAGTGTTGGACCTCCTCGCGGCGAGCGAGGTAGACGTTGATGTGGTGGAGAAGCCCGCCGGCGAGCCGACGTTCGCGATGGTCGACGACGCGACGGCACGAGTTCGAGCGGCTAACCCCGACGCCATCGTCGCCCTCGGGGGAGGGTCCGTCATCGACACCGCGAAGGCTGCTCGCTTGTGCGACCAAGTGTCCATGAGCTTCGCGGAGTTCGTGGAGCGACGACCGCCCTACGTAGCCCCTACTCGATCGCTGATCGCCCTGCCCACGTCGGCGGGAACGGGCTCGGAGGTCTCGGGTGGTGCAGTCATCGCCAATCCGGAAGCCGGAACGAAGAACGGCATCGCGCACCCCTTTCTGCGAGCGCAATACGCCATTGTCGATCCGGAGCTCTCGGCCTCAATGCCGCCGAGCATGACCGCCAACACGGGCATTGACGCTCTCGCTCAGGCGATTGCGGCCATGGTGGCGAACGTTCGGACTCCCATCGGTGACGGGATTGCGATGGAAGCGATTCGCATGATGGCTCCAGCCCTCACAGCGGCGTATCGAGACGGATCGGACCGGACCGCTCGTGCGGCGATGGCCTGCGGCGCGATGATGGCCGGTTTGGCCATGAACATCTCCGACTGCACCGCCGAACACGCTCTCGGACAGGCCATCGGCGGAGTGGCTCACGTGCCCCACGGACTCACCATCGGTCTTGTCCTCGCCGAGGTCCTGGAGCGGGAGCGTCACTACGTCCCCGACATCTTGGAGCGGGTCGCCGACGCGCTCGGCGCCCCCGACGACGGGACACGAGACGGCTCTCGGTGTGTCCAAGCGGTGGCCGCCATACTTCGTGACCTCGACTTTCCTGTTCTCAGCTCGCTCGGAATCTCCGAGAGCGATCTGTCCCATCTGGCCGACCTCGCTCTCGCCGACTACTTCATCACCATGGCCCCGGTGCCCTGGACGAAAGATGACGTCGTCACCGTGTTCTCGTCCGCCCTCGCCCTGAGCTCTCGCTAAACCGTGGCGTCGCGGCCACGGTGCGTCCTCGCTCTCGATCAGGGGACGTCGGCGACGAAGGCCCTCGCGGTGTCGTCGCAAGGAGAAGTGATCGCTCGCGCCAGCGCACCCTTGGACGTGCGTCACGGGTCCGACGGATCAGCCGAGATTGGGGCCCTAGAGGTGTGGGGGTCCCTGCAACGTGCGTCGAATCAGGTACGCGCTACCTGTGACGTCGACATTGTCGCCGTGGCCCTGGCCAATCAGGGCGAGTCGGTGCTCGCCTGGGACGACGCGGACGCGAGTCCCTTGTCGCCGGTCGTGGTGTGGTCCGACCAACGAAGCGCCGGCGAGTGCGAGACACGCCGTCACGGGGCCACCGAGATGGCCCGGCGAAGCGGTCTGAGACTTGACCCTTACTTCAGTGCTCCCAAAATGAGGTGGTTACGCGATCGTGTCCCACAAGGAGTCGTCACGACCCTCGACGCGTGGCTCATCCATCGACTCACCGGAACCACCGCCACGGACGTGGCGACGGCGAGTCGATCGTTGCTCACCAATCTGCACACCCGAGAGTACGACGAGTGGCTTCTCGACATCTGGGGGTGGACGGATGAAGTCCTCGCAGAGATTCGACCCACCGGCGCCCGGGTTGGGGAGTGCCGGGAGTTCTCCGCCCCCCTCCACTCGGTCATGCTGGATCAACCCGCGGCCCTTCTCGCTCACGGGTGCGTCGAACAGTCCCAGGCCAAGTTGACTCTCGGCACTGGGGCATTTCTTCTGGTGAATTCCGGGTCGACCCCGAGGGGCTCGACCGCCGGTTTGACTGAGTCGGTGGCGTGGGCTGACGGTGATGACGTCGCGTACTGTCTGGACGGCCAGGTTTTCTCGGTGGGATCGGCTCTCGAGTGGTTGGCCCGAGTCGGCATCGGGCCGTCGACGCGCGACGTTGTCGTCGGTGACGACGCCGGAACAGTGGTGTGCGTCCCCGCGTTCGCCGGGTTGGCGAGCCCGTGGTGGCGACGTGACGCCACCGGTCACTTCGCCGGTCTCACGCTGTCCACGACTGGCGCACAGATGTCGCGGGCAGTCGTCGAAGGCATCGGGGCGCAGGTGGCTCGGGTCATCGAGTGTGTCGAGAACGACCTCGGAGCACCGATGACGAGTTTGCGCGTCGACGGGGGCTTAACGAGGTCCCCCAGCGTCCTTCGCGCCGTGGCGGACGTTCTCCAACGACCCCTTGAAGTCGCCGACGACGCCGACGCGACTGCTCGAGGCGTCGCCGCAAAGGCGTGGTACTCGTTGGGTGAAGCGGAGAGAAACGACCGCCGTCACCTCGTCGAGGTCACCACCGTGGTGGAACCCGAGTGGAGTGCCGAGCGCGCCGCCGAATTTCTCGGACGCTGGAATGATGTCGTGGAGTCGCGATGAGCCGAGTGGCTGACGTCGCCGTCATCGGCGCGGGAGTGGTTGGCGCGGCTCTGGCGCGCCACCTCGGGTCGGGGGGTCTTGAGGTCATCTGGCTTGAGGCCAAGAGTGACGTGGGTGACGGGACGTCGAAGGCCAATACCGGAATCCTCCACACCGGATTCGACGCATCCCCGGGAACGCTCGAGGCCCGACTGGTTCGTCGGGGCTACGAGTTGCTCGCGCGATACTGCGAGGACAGCGGTGTGGCTCTCGAGCGAACCGGGGCGCTCATGGTGGCGTGGACGAGCGAGGAGGTCGACTCCCTCGCGGCGTATCACCGACGGGCTCTTGAAAACGGAGTGCAGGACGTGGAGTGGGTCGACTCCTCCGGGGTCTACCGTCGCGAGCCCCACCTCGCTCCGGGCGCTCTCGCGGGTCTTTACGTGCCGGGCGAGTCGCTCATCTGCACGTGGTCGACGACGTTGGCCTACGCGCGGGACGCTCTGAATCGGGGAGTCGAACTCTCTCTCAACACTCGCGTCGAGGGCTGGAGTCTGGAGTCCGAGTTCACCAGACTCACGACCACGAAGGGGGAGGTGCTCGCACGATGGGTCGTCAACGCGGCGGGGCTCGAATCCGACTGGCTCGATCAGACGACGGGGCGCACTCGATTTCACGTCACCCCTCGCCGCGGAGAACTGGTGGTGTACGACAAGGCCGCTCGATCGCTCGTCTCTCACATCGTCTTACCGGTTCCGACTTCTCGAGGAAAGGGCGTTCTCGTGAGTCCGACTGTGTACGGCAATGTCATGGTGGGGCCGACCGCCGAGGATCTGGAGCGCCGAGACGACACGTCGACGAGTCCCTCCGGCCTGGCTGGCCTTCGCGATCGAGCGCGCCAGCTCCTACCCGAACTCGATAACTACGAGGTGACCGCGCTCTACGCCGGTCTTCGAGCAGCGACCGAGTTCTCCGACTACGTGATCGACGTTGACGGGGCGAGTAGGTACGCGCTGGTCGGGGGAATTCGCTCGACGGGATTGACGGCGTCTCTCGCCATTGCCGAACACGTGATCGACCTCATGCGCGACGCGGGACTTACCTTTAACGCCGACAACTCCGTGCCACCGCCGGTTCGAGTCCCTAATCTCGGGGTCGATGGTCGGCCGAGCGATAATCCGCTACTGGTGGCGCACGACCCCGGTTACGGGGAGATCGTCTGTTTTTGCGAACAGGTGAGCCGCGCTGAGATTCGCGATGCGCTGAGCGGTGATCTTCCGGCGACCTCTCTCGGGGGAGTGCGTCGCCGAACGAGAGCCATGAATGGGCGTTGCCAGGGCTTCTACTGCGCCGCCGAGGTCCTCACTCTGTTGAAGGAGACCCGTGGACCGACGTGAGGTGGACGTGGCCGTCGTGGGAGCGGGTCCGGCGGGGCTGGCGGTGGCCCGAGAACTCGCTCGCTCTGGTGATCTCAGAGTTCTCGTACTCGAACGTGAAGCCGAGGCGGGGGGTGTTCCCCGGCACTGTCACCACACCGGCTTTGGGGTGAGTGACTACCACCGACTCTTGAGAGGACCGGAGTACTCGAGGCGTCTCGTGAACGACGCCCGTGACGCTGGAGCCACCATTCTTACGAAGACCACCGTCATCGATTGGCGTGACTCCGAACTCGTGGCGGTGTCGCCCGACGGGCACGTCGGCGTCGCCGCCCGAGCCGTGGTTCTCGCCACGGGAGTGAGGGAG
>JAKBAZ010000043.1 GCA_021826255.1 Actinomycetes bacterium | reverse complement strand
GAAGACCGTTAGCGCCGAGGTCAGTGAGGTCGCCGGACAGAAGAAGCTGCTTCGCTGGACCGTGCCGGGACTCGCCCACGCCGCAACGATGTGGGGGTTCACCATTCTCCTCGTGACGGTCGTCGAGGCGTACGGAGCCCTCTTCTCGAAGACCTTCCACGTACCCGTCATCGGTCGTCAGGCCTGGCTCGCCTTCGTCGAAGATCTCTTCGCGGTGGGGGTCCTCGTGGCTCTCGGAGTCTTCAGCGTGATTCGCCTTCGCCAGTCTCCCGCTCGACGTCAGCGAGAGAGTCGGTTCTACGGGTCACACACCGGCGCGGCGTGGCTCGTTCTCGCCCTTATTGCCGCCGTCGTAGTGACTCTCCTCGGTTATCGCGCGGCCCAGTGGTCAACCGGGGACTTTCCCTTCGGACACACCCCGTGGGCCTTCGCGACGAGAGCGGTGGCGTCGGTGACGTCCTCGTGGGGACTTGGGATGGACCGAGTGCTCGAGACGGTGCTTTTACTCGCCAACGTCACCGTGATCTCGGGTTTCCTCATCCTCGTCGTCTACTCGAAGCACCTGCACATTGGAGCGGCCCCCCTCAACATCGCCTTCGCGCGTCGACCTCGCGCTCTCGGAGCCCTCGAGACGACTCCGTCCATGGACCTCGAGAGCCTGGGAGAGGACGTGACCTTCGGGGTGGGCCGGATTGGAGAGTTCTCGTGGAAGCACCTCCTCGATTTCGTCACCTGCACCGAGTGTGGTCGTTGTCAGTCGGTGTGCCCGGCCTGGACGACCGGTAAACCACTCAGTCCGAAGTTGCTCGTGATGGGACTGCGCGACTCGCTCTTCTCCTCTGCCGACGTCCTTCTCGGGGGTGCGGGTGAGACCCAGCCCCTCGTACCGGGGGTCATCGACCCCGACGTCTTGTGGTCCTGCACCACCTGCGGGGCCTGCGTGGAACAGTGCCCCGTAGACATCGAGCACGTCGACGCCATCGTGGAGATGCGTCGGCACCAGGTTCTCATGGAGTCGGAGTTCCCTACTGAGGCCGCCCTCTTCTTACGCAACGTGGAGAACCAGGGCGATCCGTGGGGTCTCGGGCCCTCCCAGCGTCTCGCCTGGACGGCCGAACTCGATTTTGAGGTACCGGTCGTTGAGGACCGGATCCCCGACGACGTGGAGTACCTCTACTGGATCGGGTGTGCCGGGGCGCTCGACGACCGGGGTCGCGCCCAGGTGCAGTCGACGGCCCGCTTGTTGCACCGCGCCGGAGTATCCTTCGCCATCCTCGGCCCGAAGGAACGTTGCACCGGGGACCCCGCGCGGCGCATGGGTAACGAGTACCTATTCCAGGAGATGGCTCGGTCCAATATCGCGACTCTGGACGCGGTCGGGGCGAAGAAAATCGTCGCGAGTTGCGCCCACTGTTTTAATACGTTGTCGAACGAGTACCCCGAACTCGGCGGTCACTACGAACTCGTGCACCACTCCGAACTGCTCGCTCACCTCCTCGACTCGGGACGGCTCTCGCGCGGGAGTTCGAGCGCCACCGTGACCTACCACGACCCCTGCTACCTCGGTCGCCACAACCGGACCTTCGACGAGCCCCGGTCAGTCATTGAGGCCTCGGGGGCCACGACGACGGAGATGGCGCGCTCGCGTGAACAGTCCTTCTGTTGCGGGGCGGGTGGGGCGCGCATGTGGATGGAGGAGTCCCTCGGGACGCGGGTCAACATCACTCGGGGTCGCGAGGCCCTCGCGACTGGCGCCGACACCGTGGCGGCCGCCTGTCCGTTCTGTCTCATCATGCTCGACGACGCTGTGAAGGCGGAGGGGCGAGAGGACGTGCGCGTGCTCGACGTGGCCCAAGTCATCGAGCAGTCCCTGGCCGACACGTAGTCGACCCTCGTCGTGTTCACACTCTCGAAACAGGGTGCTAACACCGACGAAACCCAGTCTCGCGAAACTCGTCTCTAAGAAGTTACGAAGAGGCCAGCGTCGTCCTCGTCCCGAGAAAAGGAGAGGATGTGCTGTTCGCGGCCACCAATATCCCCTACCCGAGTTGGCTCAATTCAGGTGACAACACGTGGCAGCTCGTCGCTGCCACCCTCGTCGGCTTGATGAGCATTCCCGGTCTGGCCGTCCTCTACGGCGGCCTCGTGCGCAAGAAGTGGATCGTCAACACGATGTTGATGACCTTCGCGGGCTTTTCCCTCGTCCTCGTCGTGTGGGTGCTCTGGGGCTACAACATGGCCTTCGGCGTCGCCTCCCACTTCGGGTCGACGGGATCGTTCTTCGCGAACTTCATCGGCCACTTCAAGCCGTTGACCTCGGCCTTCGCCGAACAGGGACAGGCGGTGTCGGGGGCTAATACCCTGATCCCGTTCCACTTCCCGACGGCGACCCTGGCGTACTTCCAGTTCGTCTTCGCCGCCATCACCCCCCTTCTCTTCCTCGGGGGTCTCGTGGGTCGCTTGAAGTTCACGGCCTGGCTCGTCATCGTGCCGCTCTGGATCACCCTCGTCTACTGCGTGAACGCCTTCCTCCTCTGGGGTGGGGGGTACCTCGCGATGAAGGGCGCGGTCGACTTCTCCGGTGGCTACGTCATCCACCTCTCGGCGGGTGTGGCGGCCTTCGTGGGGGCGGCCATCGTGGGACCGCGTCGTTGGCAGGACCGCGAGAACGCCTTCCCCTCGAACCTGATGTTCGTGGCGGTCGGTATCGGAATCGTCTGGCTCGGCTGGAACGGCTTTAACGGTGGTGACCCCTTCTACGCCGGAGTCGACGCCGCGAGTGCGGTCTTGAACACCAACATCGCCACCGCGGTCGGTCTACTTACCTGGCTCTTCATGGACATGGCCTTCTCGAAGCAGAAGAAGCCCACGTTCCTCGGCGCCCTGAACGGTATCCTCTGCGGCCTCGTCGCCATCACGCCCTCGGCGGGTTGGGTGAACGGACTCGGCGCGATCCTGGTGGGTCTCATCGCCTCGGCCGTCGTGTGGGTCGCCTGGAACTTCCTCTCGAAGGTCAAGCCCTTCTCCAAGGTGGACGACGCCTTCGGGGTGGTCTACACCCACGGCCTCGCCGGTCTGCTCGGCGGTCTCATGGTCGGCCTCTTCGCCGACCCGGGCATGATCGAGTACGGCGTGCAGGGCAAGGTCTACGACGCGGCGGGCAGCTTCTCGGTGGGCGGAGTGTTCTTCACCCACTCCTTCCACCAGCTCTGGATGCAGTTCCTCGCTGCTCTCTGGGTGATCTTCTGGACGGCGCTCGGTACCTCGCTTATCTTCTTCCTCGTGAAGTACACGATTGGGCTTCGCGAGTCGGACGAGACGTTGGCCATCGGTGACGTCGCCATCCACGAGGAGGAGGCCTTCCCCGAGCCGACCTTCGGTGAGCCGGTGCTCACCCCCAGCCACACCCACCCGGACAACATCTAAGGAGAGTCATGAAGCTCGTATCCGCAGTCATCAAGCCCTTCAAGCTCGACGAGGTGAAGGTCGCCGTTCGCTCCGCCGGAGTGACCGGAATGACCGTCTACCAGGCCCGGGGCTTCGGGCGCACCGGTGGGCACATCGAGATCTATCGAGGCAAGGAGTACGAGTTCGACTTCGTCGACAAGCTCCGCGTCGAGATCGTCACGACCGACGAGATGGCCGAAGCGGTCATCGACGCGGTGGTCAACGCCGCGCGCACCGACACCGTTGGTGACGGCATGGTGTGGGTCTGTGACATTGAGCACGTCGCGCGTATCCGTACCGGAGAGCGCGGCCCGGAAGCCGTCTAGCCCCCCCTCCAGACGGCTCGACGCCCCCGCGACCCTCGTGGTCGCGGGGGCGTCGTCACGTTCACTACTCGTCGGCTAAGAGCCGGTAGAGCGCCTGACGGGCCTCGCGCACGATGGCGAGGGCCTGGGTCGTGAGGTGCTCGTCGTCGCGGCCTCCGATTTGGCGCGCCGCGTCCATGAGACGCATCACCTGCTCGCGCAGTTCCCGGTGGCTACCGGCTGACTCGGAGCGTTCGCTCAGTCGCTCGATCGCCGACGGGTCGGCCTGACGTCGGCCCTCCTCGGTGAGTTCGAAGACCTTGCGGCCCCCCTCGTCCTTCGACGCGGCGAGACCCTGGTCTTCGAGCATCTGCAGGGTCGGGTACACCGAGCCCGGGCTCGGGCGCCAGCGCCCGTCGGCGGCGCTCTCGAGGCGG
Organism: Actinomycetes bacterium; assembly: GCA_021826255.1. GTDB lineage: Bacteria > Actinomycetota > Acidimicrobiia > Acidimicrobiales > RAAP-2 > RAAP-2. Next base: position 4,656 of record JAKBAZ010000043.1, on the reverse strand, counting down.
TCCATGATCTGATAGCCGTGGGCCGCGCCGTCGAGCAGGGCGGCGAGGATCAGGTCGCGAACGTCTCCTCGACCCATCGGCCGCTCAAAGCCGCCGGGGCCTCGAAAGCCCCGCCCCCGTCGACCCATGGGGTGATCGTGCATGCCGTACTCCTCTGGGCCCCGGTGCCTGAATCGAGCCCGGGGACCACCTCGTTGTTCTGGGAATCCTCTCACGAGAGTCCTTTCTCTGGTTTAGCGCGTGGCCCGTTGGTCCCGTGCTTGATGTAGTCATGATATATCACGATACGAACAAAATCAAGAGGGCTCCGGCGGAGGGCACGCGACGCGATCGACGTCGCTGCGCCGGTGCCACTCGCGCCACTCCTCGTCGAGCAGGGCGAAGTCGACCTCGCTCGACCAGGAACCCTTGAACCACTCGTTGTCGAGGAGTCGAGCCTCCTCGCGCAGTCCGAGTCGTTCGCAGAGACGTAAGGAGGCCTCGTTACGCGCGTCCACTCGCGCGACCACCCGGTGCAGGGCCCACTCGTCGAAGGCCACATGGAGCAGACGGTGCGCCGCCTCGGTGGCGTAACCTCGCCCACGCACGGCGGGAGAAAAGACCCAGCCGATCTCGCCCGAGCGGTCCCGGTCAGAGACCCACTGGAGGAGAACGTCACCCACGAGATCTCCCTCGACTCGTCGCTGGACGCCGAGAGTGAGTCCCTGTCCGGGTGCCTCAACGTGACTTTTCGACCAGGGTCCCTCGAGTCGAGTCGCGACCTCGTCGAGAGTCAAGGGTTCGGAGTAGATATAGCGACAGACCTCGTCGAGGGAGCGATAGGAGTGAAGGGCCACCTGGTCGCCACGCTCGAGGGACCGCAGTTCGAGACGGGTGCTGGTGCGAGAACCCCTGAAGGGCGGAGGGGTCAGCACCCGGTCGACGGGCTAACCCGCCTGGCGCGCGACGGCGGCGGCCGCGGCCGCGGCGGCCTCGGGGTCCCCGAGGTAGCGGGCCTCGACCACGTCGAGGGAGTCGTCGAGACTCATCCGATAGGGGATGCCCGTTGGGATCTCGAGTTCGGCGATCTCGTCGTCGTCGATGTTCTCGAGGACCTTGCGTAGGGCCCGCAGAGAGTTTCCGTGAGCGACCACCACGACCGCGCCCCCGCGGACGGCCTCTCGACGAAGGTCCTCGGCGATGACTTCGCTGAAGTAGGGAGTCACCCGAGCGACGACGTCCTTTAAGCACTCGGTGAGGGGAACGGTGCCCTCGGGTAAATCGCGGTAGCGCGGGTCGTGGGCGTTAGAGCGCGGGTCGTCGGGGTTCATGGCGGGTGGCGGTACGGAGTAGGAGCGGCGCCAGAGTTTCAGTTGGTCCATGCCGAAGGTGTCGGCCGTCTCCTTCTTATCCTTACCCTGGAGGTCGCCGTAGTGGCGTTCGTTGAGTCGCCAGGAACGCTTCACCGGTAGCCAGCTTCGCCCGGCGGCGTGAAGGGCCAGCTCCGCCGTGCGGATGGCGCGAGTGAGAAGCGAGGTGTGCAGGACACGAAGATCGAGGTCGGACTCGCCGGCGAGGAGACGACCGGCCTCCTCGGCTTCGCGCTCGCCTCGTTCGTTCAGGTCCACGTCCTCCCAGCCGGTGAACAAGTTGAGTTCGTTCCATTCCGAACGACCGTGACGTAAAAGTATGAGTTCGGGCACGGGTCCATCGTAGTGATGGGGTTACGTGGATAGAAATCCCTGATCGAGGCGTCTGTCTGGTGAGGGTGAGCCCCCTTTTAGTGGAGGTCGCGGTCGGCCGCCCACACCGAGAGTTGGTGCCGATTGGAGAGTTGGAGTTTTCGCAGCACCGAAGAGACGTGACTCTCGACGGTCTTTACCGAGATCTCCATGGTGCGCGCCACGTCTCGGTAGGGATAACCGCGGGCGATGAGGCGCAGGGTCTCTCGTTCGCGTGTCGTGAGCTGGTCGAGGTCGGGGTCGACGTAGAGGTCGCGCTCGGGTTCATCACGCGAGAAGGCGTCGAGAACGAAGGCGGCGAGGCGCGGTGAGAACACGGCGTCGCCGGCGTGGACGCGGTAGATCGCGTCCACGAGATCAACGCCCGAGATGTTCTTCGTGACGTAGCCGCGCGCCCCGGCGCGCACCGTGGCGACGACGTCGTCGGGGGCGTCGGACACCGAGAGCGCGAGAAAGGTCACCTCGGGGGCGTGGGGACGCACGGCCCGGAGGATGGCTCGCCCGCCCCCTCGGGGCAAGTGGACGTCAAGCAGGACGACGTCGGGTCGTCGTTCGAGAATGAGTTCGATGGCCGCGTCCACCTCGTCGGCTTCGCCCACCACATCGACGGCCTCATCGATCGCCGCCCGGATACCCGAGCGCACGAGCTCGTGATCGTCGACAAGAAAGACCCGCGGGCGACTCATCGGGGGACGTAGAGGCGCACGTCGGTGCCGCTTCCGGGTTGAGAGGAAATCGTGACTGTTCCCCCGACGCGCTCGACGCGTTCGAGGACCGAGTGGCGCAGCCCGTCGCCGAGTTGGCTCGAGGGATCGAACCCCCGACCGGTGTCGCGCACGAAGACGGTGACGGCCCCGGAGTCCACCTCGGCGAAGACGTGGACGAGGTCCGTTCCCGACCATCGCAGGGCGTTGAGGGCGAGCTCGCGCACGGCCTGGGAGAGAGCAACCACGGCCGGACTCGCTGGGGCGTCCGAGACGGTGACAACCTCGATTCGACCACCGGGCTCCTTTTCGAGAGAGTCTTGGATCTGTCGCAGGAGTCCCGAGAGCGTGTCGGCACGTGACGTCTCGTCTCGTTCGGGGTGAAAGAGCCAGTCGCGTAACTCCCGGGACTCCTCGCGCACGAGAGACAAGATGTCGGGCCGATCGGCCGCCGATCGCTCGATGACGCTGAGTGTCTGGAGAACCGAGTCGTGCACCTGGGCGGCGAGCACGGCCCGCTCCTCGGCGCGAATGCGGCTCCGACGTTCCTCGGTGAGCTCGCGCACCGTGGTGAGCCACCAGGGGGCGAGCGAGACGGCGACGCCCACCAGGACGACGAGCGAACCGAGCAGTACCGGAACGGCCCCAGCCCAGATACCGCCCGCTCGCGAGGCCAGGTTGAGTCCGATGAGGACGAGCACAACTCCGGGGACGACCCGCCCGACGAGCGCGCGCCACCCCCTCGTCGCCGAGAGGAAGGGCAGGTGGGAGCTGAGTTCGTTGAGCCGAGTGCGCTCGCCGGCGCTGGCGTGGCGAATCGCCTCCGTCACGCCGAGGGCGCTCACGAGACCGGACCACACCAGCACCTTCACGCCCGCTCCCGCGCTCGGGGCGAAGTCGAGAATGACGCTGAGGGCGATCACGCCGAGCGCGACGAGGTCAGCCTCTGTGCGATGGGCCTTCAGGCGTTGTCCGATGGACTCAGGTTCGTCAACTCGCGGGAGGACGAGCCACGCGATGACGTAGGCCACGAGACCGAGACCGAGGAACAACACGGAGATACTCCAGGCGACGCGTACCGAGCGCTCGGCGACTCCGAGACGCCGACTCAGTCCCGCGCAGACTCCGGCGACCTCGGCGCGTCGCGACGAACGTCGCCAGGGACGCTGCGGCACACCCACCACACTCGCGTTATCGACGTCGTCCACGGGGTACCTCCTCGACACGAGTCTTTCATCGACGTCGCGGTGGCGCTATGGGGGAGAACCCGGAGAGGGTGCGCTCTCTCGGGGTCGTCTCGGGGTTCACCCCGATAGTTCTCGAGTGGCCCCTCGGCCTACGGTGAACCCATGAGCGACACCCCCACTCCTAGCGAATCGGAGGAGACGAATCCCCCGGTTCGCCGCTTTCGCCGTCCCCGATCCGGTCGAGTGATCGCCGGTGTGGGAGCCGGACTGGCCTACCGGTTCGATCTCGATCCGCTCCTCGTTCGAGTGGGCCTGGTAGCTCTGGCGCTCCTCGGCGGGGCCGGCCTCGTCCTCTACATCCTGCTGTGGCTCCTCGTCCCCTCCGACAGCTCCCTCGAGGTTCGAGACGACAGCGCGCGCCTACGATCACCCGTGAGAGTCGCGCTCCTCGTCCTACTCGTTCTGCTCATCGGCGTCGCTGTTCTACGGGGTCAGCGCGTCGTGATGCTCGCCCGGGGGCCGGCCCCCCTCGTCCTGATCGCCCTCGTCGTCCTCTTTCTCGCCCGAGGGGCGCGGCCGAACGGGATGAGCCTCCTTCGTCTCCTTCGTCGACTTCTGCTCTTCGTCCTCAGCCTCGGGGTCCTCGCCCTCCTCGCTCTCACCCTCTTCATTCAGTCGACCGGCTCCTCCGTCTTTCACGGAACCGGCGCCCGGTTCTGGCAACCCTTACGGCCGAGCGAACTCCAGCGCGCCTACGTGGACGGCGTGGGTTCGGCGAAACTCGATCTCTCCGACGTGGCTCTTCCTCGCTTCACCCGAGTGTCGGCCACGGTGGGGGTGGGTCTGCTCTGGGTCATCGTGCCCGAGAACGCCGTCGTCACCGTGCAGTCGCGCGTGGGGGTCGGCACGGCGTCTTTTGAGGACTTGACGGCTCAAGGGTCGGCCCTCCTCTCGACAACCTGGACCCCGTCACCGAGTCACGTCACCGCCGCGAGCCCCCGGCTCGTTCTCGACGTCACGGTGGGGATGGGTCACCTCCGGGTG
>JAKBAZ010000042.1 GCA_021826255.1 Actinomycetes bacterium | reverse complement strand
GAACGAGGGGGACACCGGCGTCGAGGTCACCCGTCACGCGATACCACGTCTCGTTGCCCCGAAATGAGAGACGACCCTCGTAACTGTTCTCCACCGTCGACCTCGCTTCGTGAGTACTTCGAAGGAGACTAGGCGACGCGGCCGACGGACCGCGATGTCTCGACAAAATCACTCATCCAGACCACGGGGGGCTCCGAAATAGTTCGATACCAGTCACGGTGACTGGTGGATGAGGAGGCTCTCCAATGAAGTCAGTGATTCGTCGAAGTCGAGTCGCCGCGGCGACTCTCGCGGTGGTGTTGGCCGGTGGGGTGGGGGTAGCGGCCGCCGCGACCTCGTCGACCCCGAGTAACGCGATGTCGAAAGGCATGGGGGTCAACGAGTACGGAATGACCAAGGCGTACTTCCAGGGACAGACCGTCAACTTCACCTACACCCAAGGTTTCTACTGTGACCGCCACGTCGCGTCAGCGGCGTCCAGTGGGTGTGAGGCGGGTGCGCCCTTCAAGGTGGCCCCGGCCATGAACTACGACCCCCTCTACATCACCGTGCCGCTCGGCTTCTCCGTCCCGACCATGACGATGGACTGCCCGACGGGGCTCGTGTGCGTCGACCACCCGGGAACGATCGACCTGAGCCGACTGGAGCCGGCGTTGAAGGGGCTCTACCCCCAGCTGAGCGCGGCGCAACTGACCGCGGCGTTGAAGAACTCGGCGGTCCCCGGCCACGAGCACTTCATCACCACCCTCAACGGGAAGCGACCGGAGTGGTGGGACGTGGACGTCGTGGGTGTGACGAGCCTGAAGGAGTGGAACGCTATCAACGCACACCGCTCCTTTAGTTTCTTGAACCAGCAGGTGAAGAAGCAACTCACCACCGGAATCATTCCCACCAACCTGTTCCTGTACTTCTCCGTCAACTAGTCGGCCCAAGGGCCCGGACGTCACTCCAGGTGAGTGGCGTCCGGGCCTTTCGTCGCGTGGGGAACTCGTCTGTGCTTTCAGAGTTGACGGGCCACAATCCACGCGTGCTTTCCCACGTGGCGCACTCTCTCGAAGTGGAACTCCTCGAAGAGTTCCACGGTGGCGCTAAATAAGAACCGTGCCTGGGCCGCGCGCCCGGCCGCGGTTTCGGAGATGGCCTCCACTCGACCACCGCCCGCTGAGGTGATGTCGTCGAGGGCACCTGCGAGGGCTCGTCGAGCGATTCCCAGGCCACGGTGGTGGCGATCGACGAAGAGGCACGCAATGCGCCACTCAGCGGGTGGGGGCGGGTCCTCGCGGTAGGCGCGAAGATGCTTCAGGTTAAGAGTGTCCGCGGGGCCGTACTGACACCAGCCCTGAGCTTGACCCTCACTATCGACGACGAGTGCGGCGCGAGCTCGGCCGCAGAGCACCAGCTCTTTTTTGAACTCCCGATTCCCTCCAGCACCGCGTCGATACTCGACGTGGTAGGGGGCGCACCAGCACCCTCCGTAGACCCCGTTGTTTCGCTCCACCAAGTCGGCGAAGAGGGGCCACGTCGCGCCACTGAGGGCGACCACCCGAAGGCCCGAGTCGGACACGGCGACAGTCTCTCACGGATGGGCTCGGCAGTGCCCCCATTATTGACAGCGAGAGTAGTTAGAGTTGGCGAGTGTCCGTCCACCAAATTGCTCTCTACGCCTCCGATCTCACGCGGGCGCGGACCTTTTACGAGACCTATTTCGACGCGTCGTTCGTTGCGGAGTTCAACCCTCCCGGATTGCTCTTTCTCAGCGTGGGTTCGACCCGACTCCTTCTCGAGAAAAATGCTCCCCAGTCGCTCATCTACCACCTCGTCGCCGACGTGGACCGCGAAGTGGAGCGCCTGAGTTCGCGTGGCGTCGAGATTCACACTGAGGCCCACACCATTTACCGCGACGTCGACGGAACCTTCGGCGTTGCCGGAGTGGAGGAACGGATGGCGTTTATTCGCGATAGCGAAGGGAACCTGGTCGGACTGGTGAGTCGTCGGCCCATTGAGGACGTCTCGCCAACCTGACACCCAACGGAGACGTTGGAAGCAGGTCGGGACGCTCCCTTCACACATCAAACAGACGTCACGTGCAGTGTTCTGTGGGGATGAATATTGGGATTCATATCGATGAGTGTCTGACTGACGTGAAGGTCGACGCTCAGCTGTGAGGCCCGCGCGAAACAGCGGGGGCTCGTGAACTGCGGTCGTCGAATTGGGCAGTACTACTGGATTCACAAAAGACAAAGCCCACGTGCACCACCGCCCACTGGCCACGTTCTATCACCGACAGAAGGTCTCTATAGGTCCTGAGTTGGTGTCACGCACTATTTGTGGACCCACATTCACACAAGAGGAACCGACGCCCCGCCGACCCTGAGACGCCATCGGGAGAAAAGTTAGACGTGAATATCGGTGCCAGCAGATGACGGTATTGATGTATGGAGCCCGAGAAACATCCGCTGGGCTTTAAATGACGACGGCCCACCTCTCAGTTATAACTAGTACTTTTTTGTACTATTCTGATGGCATGGTGAGTGGGAATCTAATCAAAGAGGCGCGATTACGTGCTGGCCTGACCCAAAGTGAATTAGGCGCACGACTCGGCAAATCTCAGTCCGCGATTGCCCGCTGGGAGCGCGATGATGTGTCGCCCAGTCTCGAGACTTTGCGCGAGGTGATACGCGCGTGTGGTTTGGACCTCACGTTCTTCATGTCCAAATACGACGACTCGAACGTGACGATTATTGACCAGAATCTTCGAATGACGACGGCGGAGCGTTTCGCCGATCTCATGGCGCGCATTCGATTCCACGAGCGCCGTGAGCAGCAGACCAGAAGTCACCGTGGCTGAAGTGGTGCCCTATCGCCCAGACGACATCCTCGAAGTACTCGAACGGCACAAGGTTCTCTACGTCGTCATCGGTGGATTCGCTGCCGAACTTCGCGGATCTCCCTACGTCACTCGTGATGTCGATGTCACTCCCGCACGCACCCGAGAGAATTTCGCGAGACTGGCGGCTGCCCTAAGAGAACTCGATGCCAAGCTTCGGATTCCCGATATGGAAGAACCGCTAGCTATACCGCTCGACGAACGAACATTCGGGCAAGGCACAACGTGGACTTTCGTAACGAAGTACGGCTACCTGGACATCGCTCTACTCCCTGACGGCACTCGAGGTTACGACGACTTGAGGCGATCAGCTACGCGTGAGCAGATCACTGACAGCGTGACCATTGTGGTCGCGGCGTTGGCCGACGTGATTCGCTCGAAAGAAGCAGCTGGCCGAGAAAAAGATCGCGCGGTTCTCCCAATTCTCCGCCAAGTCCTCGAACGCTCACACCAATTAACTCGTGACAATCCTGAGATCGAGATCTAGGTGTATTGACCACGAGCGTTGTTGGCACCTGGCATCGTTACTCACTGCGGCGAGGCCTTCACACGATGTCAAACAGCGGAATTCGCGATATCGACCGAGGTCCCTTAAGTGGGCCTTGGACGACTCGATAAGAACCGGTAACTCCAACATCCCGATTGGGCCCATAGACAATACGTACTAGGCTGTACGTATGGAGTCGTCCAAAGACATCACAACCGGAGAACTCCTGAAACGAGCACGCACGAGTGCCCAGTTGTCGCAGACCGATGTCGCGCGGCGAGCGAATATCGCGCAAAGCGTGGTCAGCGCCTATGAGTCGGGGCGACGGGCACCATCGGTGTCAACGCTCGAACGTCTTGTAGGTGCGATGGGTTATCGCCTCATTCTTTCATTGGAGCGGTTGAATGATTACCCCCCCGGACTCCCCGATACCCCTCTCGGCCGTCGACTCCGCCAACGCCGACGCTTAGTAATCGCCTGTGCGGCGCGACATGGCGCGAGCAACGTCCGCGTCTGTGGGAGCGCCGCACGAGGCGAAGACCGGCCCGACAGTGACGTCGATTTAGTTGTCGATTTAGATCGAAGTGCGGGACTCTTCGAGTTGGAGGCATTGCGTAGGGAACTGTCGGAGATACTGGGCGTCGCCGTTGACGTTGCTCCTTCGGACAGCCTCCGACCTCGGGTTCGAGAAGAAGTTAAACGCGAGGCCATCGCCATTTGAGTTCACGCGACGACGAAGAACGCATCGCAGACATCGTCGACGCGATGACCGCACTATGAAGCCATCTCACTCGTGGCCAACTCTCCGACGGCGTCATTTTCGACGCCGTTCGGCTTCGTTTGATTGAAATCCGCGAGGCCGTAAAGTTGTTGGATCCCCAACTCGTCGCGAGCGAGCCCGACGTCAGGTGGTCTGACGCAGCCGGAATGCGCGACTGGCTCGCGCACCACCATTTCGACACCTCCAGAGCAATCGTAGAGGCCACCATTTCTGAGGATCTGCCACCGCTCGAGGCAGCAGTTCTTCGACTTGAAGCGCGGCTCAAACGCTCCATGCAGCGCAATATCGAAACTGAATGGCCCGACGTCACAACGGACTAAGGGCATGGAAGAGAGGGAAAAGAAATTGCACGAGACAATCACTCAGGGCGAAGCATTCTTGATCGCCGAATTCGCCTCGGCGCCACTTTCAACTTCTGACTCAAACAAACCGTCTGGGGCCATGGGTTTGAGTAACCACTTATGGTGGAGGTAAGGGGATTCGAACCCCTGACCCCTTGCATGCCATGCAAGTGCTCTACCAGCTGAGCTATACCCCCGAAGGACTCTCGATGCTAGCAGGGCCCCGCGGGCGGGGCCCACTGGTTTGGGAGAGCTACGAAAGGATGCTGGCATTTTCCTCGTCGGCGATTCGAGAAAGAGCACTTGGCTACCTTAAGGAGTAGTTGGGCGATCGTCACCGACGACGTCGAGCAACGTTGGGAGATGTTCGGTCGATCGGTGTCGAGTTAAGAGATGCTCATCGCTTTCTTAAGTCGCTGGTCTAACCTGACCGGGCTCTTCGTCATCAATTCGTAATGAACGACGTAGTGACGACATAAGTGAGCGACCCCCCCCAAGAAAGAGTGTTCGTGCAGATTCGCCCCGTGATTAGGCCCCTTCTCGTCGCGAGCGCACTTTTTGCCCTACTTCCTGCGTTAGCGGGGACTCCGTCTGGGGCGGCGACGGGTTCGTCACCACTCTCGGCGTGTGGGTGGGTGGCCGCCGCGAATCAGGGTCGGGTCACCGCGCAACTCGCGGCGGCCCACGTCGCGGCGTCGATGACCACGGCGCAGCTCGCGAATTTCGCGGTCATTGTGGAGCAGGGAGCCGTCATCAACACCACCGTTGGAGATCCCGCACTCTGCTTACCGCCACTCACCCTCACGGATGGACCCGTGGGAGTGGCCAGTCGGAACACCGGGGTTACCCAGTTTCCGAGTGAGATGGCGGTGGCGGCGACTTTCGATCCGCTCCTCGCGCGTGCGGTGGGTTTCTCGATGGGTCAAGAAGCGTTGAAGAAGGGTTTCGACGTCCTTCAGGGGCCGGATCTCAATCTGGTTCGCACCCCCAACTCGGGTCGGGCCTACGAAACGTTCGGGGAGGATCCCTGGCTCGCGGGAGTCATGGGGGTCTACGAAATTCGTGGCATCCAGTCGACGGGCGTCATGGCGAACGCCAAACACTTCAGCGCCTACACACAGGAGAACGCGCGGGGACCTCTCAATCAGTCCATCGGAGTTCGGGTCCTCACCGAGATCTACAACGCCCCGTTTCGGGCGGCCGTCGAGCAGGCCCACGTGGCGTCCATCATGTGCGCCATGGGCTCCATCAACGGAGTGAACACCTGCTCGTCCCCCGGTCTCTACGCCCAACTTCGTCACTGGGGATTCACCGGATTCGTCCGGTCCGACTACCAGGCGGTCGTTAATCCGATCGCCGCGTATCACGCCGGCATCAACCTCGTGAAGCCCCTCAACCCGGCCGCCGTCGTGGAGGCCGTGGCTCACCACCAAATCTCCCTCGCGACGTTACGACGCGCGGTCGCGGGCACCGTAGCGACGATGATTCGCTACGGACTCCTGCGCCAGATTCGCACCCCTCACCTCGCCTCCGTGGCTATCACTCAAAGTCACGTGCGAGTGGCACTGAAAACGGCGACGGAGTCCGTCGTACTTTTGAAGAACTCGGGCGATCTGTTACCCCTCTCGACGCTTCACCACGACACCGTCGCCGTCATCGGGATTGACGCCAAGCACACCGTGACGACGGCGGGTAAGGGATCATCCGCCGTCATCGCTCCCTGGGTCGTGACTCCCATGGCCGGACTCCGTCAAGCCCTCCCGGGCGATCACTTCCTCTACGTCACCGGACAACCGAGTGCGGTCGAGGTCGACAGTCTGAGCTCGGCCCAGAAATCGATCGTGACGAAGGGAACGCTTCCCCCATCCATCGTCCCCATTCAGAACATCGGGGAACCGGGCACGGGCGACTTACGAGTTGACTACTCGCCGACGGTGACTCGCAGCGCACTCACCGCCACGCGCCCCGGAGGGGGGGAGGGGTGGAGTAACTGGACCGTGACCTTCACCCCCCGGCGAAGCGGAGTGTTTGAAGTGGGCCTTCAGGACCTCGGTGACACGTGGCTCACCCTCAACGGCCAGACCCTGGTGGCTGATCGGGGTCTCCACGGACTGAGTGCCTGGTCGACAGCGATTCATCTCGTGCAGGGTCAGTCCTACACCCTGCGGGCTCACTGGTTCGCGGTCAACGCCAAGTCGACCCCCAGCCTCGGCATTCTGAACGTCCAGTCCTACATCGCCTCGGCGGTGGCGGCCGCGAAGCGAGCCCGAGTAGCCCTCGTCTTCGTGTCGAACAACCTTTCAGAAGGGGTCGATCAATCCACTCTCGCCCTGCCCGGGGATCAGAACGCCCTCATCGAGGCCGTCGCTAAGGTGAATCCCCACACCGTGGTGGTGATGAACACTGGTGGGGCGGTCCTCACCCCCTGGCGGCGCCAGGTGAGCGCCATCGTCGAGGCTTGGTACCCGGGTCAAGTTGACGGATCGGCCATCGCCGACGTGCTGAGTGGTCGAGTAGATCCGGCAGGGCGCCTCCCGGTGAGCTTTCCCCAGAGCGTGACCGCCACGCCCGCCGCGTCGCCCTCGCGATTCCCCGGGGTGAACGGCACAGTGAGTTTCGGTTCTCTCTCGGACATTGGCTATCGCTGGTATCAGAGCACCGGACACACCCCGGCCTATGCCTTCGGATACGGACTCAGTTACACCCACTTCTCCTGGAGCGCGGAGAGTCTGCACCGAACGTCCGCGGGTGAGCGAGTCTCCGTGCGCGTCACTAACACTGGCCCCCGTGCCGGTACGGACGTGGTGGAGGTCTACCTGGGGTATCCCTCTCAGTACGGCGAGCCTCCGATGCAGCTTCGGGGCGTTGGTCGAGTGACCCTGGCGCCGGGGCGCTCGAAGACGGTCAACGTCACGTTGCCCATGAGCACCTTCGCCGTGGCGTCGGGCACCTCGATGGTGCACGCGTCGGGTACCTACCAGGTCTACGTCGCCCACTCGTCGAGCGACGTCGCCGCCACGTTGACGGCATCGGTGTAGGGGAGAGTCCCGATTCCCTAAAATAAGGGGATGGCGAGGCCCTTTAACGTAACCGACATCGAGCAAAAGTGGCAGGCCCGGTGGCTCGACGAGGGTACCTACGAGGTCGACAACGACGACCCTCGCGAGCGCTACTACGCGTTGTGCATGTACCCCTACCCGTCGGGAACAGCCCACCAGGGTCACGTGCGCAACTACACCTTCGGGGATCTGGTGACCCGATACCAAACCATGAGGGGCAAGGCCGTCCTGTCTCCGTTCGGCTTCGACTCCTTCGGCCTTCCGGCGGAGAACGCGGCCATTAAGGCCCAGAGCCACCCCCGCCTCTTCACCGAGCGACGGATGGAGGAGTTGAAGAGTTCGGTCCGTCGCCTGGGGGCGGTGTACGACTGGCGCCGCGAGGTCTACTCTCATCACCCCGAGTACATCCGCTGGGCCCAGACGATTTTTCTGAAGTTCTACGAGGCCGGACTGGCCTATCGCGCTGAGGCCCCCGTCAACTGGTGCCCGGGGTGTCAGACGGTGCTCGCTAACGAGCAGGTGCTCGGTGACGGAACCTGCGAGCGGAGTGGGGACCTCGTCGAGCGGCGCAATTTGGAGCAGTGGTTCTTTCGGATCACCGACTACGCCGAGGAACTGTTGAACGAGGTCGACGGCCTCGAGTGGCCCGAGCGCGTGAAGACGATGCAACGCAACTGGATCGGACGCTCCGAGGGGGTCGAGTTCGATCTTCCCGTCGAGAACGCTCCGGACCTCGCCCTGAGAGTCTTTACGACTCGACCCGACACCGGTTTCGGCGTGACCTACGCCGTCGTCGCCCCGGAGCACCCCCTGCTCGAGCGCCTGACGACCCCCGAGCAGGCCGAAGCGGTGCGCGAGTTGGTGGAGCGGGCGAGCCGGACGAGTGACATCGAGCGCTCGGCCACGCTCGAGGCGGGCGCTCTCGACAAGCGGGGGGCCTTTACGGGGAGCTTCGTTGTCAACCCCTTTACTCACTCGCCCGTTCCGGTGTACGTGGCCGACTACGTTCTCGCGACCTACGGCACCGGGGCCATCATGGCCGTGCCGGCGGAGGACGAACGGGACTGGGCCTTCGCGTCGGTGCACCGTCTGCCCATCGTGCGCACCGTCGACGTGCCCGAGGGTCACGAAGGCCCCTACGCCGGCGACGGGGTGCACATCAACTCCGGATTCCTCGACGGTCTCGACACGAGTGAGGCCAAGGAGCGCGCCATCTCCTTCCTCGAAGAACACGCCCGGGGTGAGCGCAAGGTCAACTACCGCCTACGGGACTGGTTGATCTCGCGCCAGCGCTTCTGGGGCTGT
>JAKBAZ010000001.1 GCA_021826255.1 Actinomycetes bacterium | reverse complement strand
TCGCGCAGCTAGGGGTAGCGCGGGCGACCGATCTCCTTCTCCTGGATTCACTCTGCGGCGAAGGTGCCGTCTTGGATCTCGGTGAGAACCTTCTTCATCTCCGCCTTGACCGCCGGGGTAATGATGCGCGGGCCCCGAGTGAGGTCGCCGTACTCCGCAGTGTCCGAGATGGAGTACCGCATTCCCGTGATGCCTTCTTCGTACATCAAGTCCACAATGAGCTTGAGCTCGTGGAGGCACTCGAAGTAGGCCGACTCGGGTTGGTACCCCGCCTCAACGAGGGTCTCGTACCCCGCGCGCACGAGTTCGGTCACTCCACCGCACAGGACCGCCTGCTCACCGAAGAGGTCGGTTTCGGTCTCCTCGGTGAAGGTCGTGTCGAGTACTCCGGCCCGAGTCGATCCGATGCCCTGCGCGTAGGCGAGAGCCAGGTCGTGAGCACGACCCGAGGCGTCCTGGTGAACAGCGATAAGCGACGGGACACCACCCCCTTCGACGAAGGTGCGTCGGACCAAGTGGCCGGGTCCCTTCGGGGCGATCATGACAACGTCCACGTCCGCCGGCGGGGTGATGCGGTCGAATCGAATATTGAATCCGTGCGCGAAGGCCAGGACCTTACCCGCACTGAGGTAGGGCGCGATGGACTCTTCGTACATCCGCTTCTGCTCCGTGTCGGGAGTGAGCAGCATGATGAAGTCCGCTTGCTCGGCGGCCTCTTCGATGGACAACACGGTAAGACCCGCCTCTTCGGCCTTCGTGACCGAGGAGGAGTCGGGACGAAGCCCGACCACGACGTCAAAGCCCGAATCGTGCAGGTTGAGGGCGTGGGCGTGACCCTGTGAGCCGTAGCCCAAAATGGCAATCTTGCGCCCCTTCAGAACGTCGGGAGTGGCGTCGGCCTCGTAGTACATGGTCGTCATGGTCGGGATGTCCTCACTGAAAAATCGGGGTTCAGGCCGAAGCCCTCTTGCCCAGTCTAGGGAGTGCGACGCGACCGGTCCGGTGCAACTCCAAGGTCTCGTAGTTATCGAGCTCTCGCTCCAGGGCGTCACAGGCGGCGGGGGTGCCCGCCAGCATCAAGGTCACCGAATGAGAGTCGACGTCCACGATGGCCGCCCCCGAACTTCCCACCACATCCAAGAGCCCGGTGCGATCGTCGACATTGGTTCGAATGGTGGCGAGCATCAACTCGCGCTCAATGGCGTCCTTCGGGGCGAGATCGGAGATGGAGACCACGTTCACCAACTTGCTCAACTGACCCACGACCTGCTCCAGCGGTGCGGACTCGGCGTCCACCACAATCGTGATGCGAGAAAAGCGCGCCGACGTTTCGGCCGGGGCCACGGCGAGGGAAAAGATGTTGAATCCTCGTCGAGCGAAGAGGCCGGCGACCCGGGCCAGGACTCCCGACTTGTTCTCCACCATCACCGACAAGATGTGGTGACGAACCGGAGAGTGGGCAACGTCGCCGAGGAACGGTTCGGGGGTGTTCACTGAGCGCTCCTTTGCAGAGGGTGGACCATGATGTCGTCGTTGCTCGCGCCCGCGGCCACCATCGGAAAGACCTTCTCCGAGGAGTCGGTGCGAAAATCGATGACGACCGGCACGTCGTGGATGGAGTTGGCCTTATCGATGGCCGCGCGCATCTCCGCGAGATTTGTCGCTCGCAACCCCACGCATCCCATCGCCTCAGCCCACTTCACGTAATCGGGCAGGTCCGGAGAGAGGTACACCTCGCTGTAGCGCTCCTCGTAGAACATCTCCTGCCACTGTCGCACCATGCCGAGATAGGCGTTGTTCAAAATGGCGACCTTGATGGGGATACCTTCAGCGCGAGCCGTAACGAGCTCCTGGGCGGTCATCTGGAAGCAGCCGTCTCCGTCGATGCACCACACCGTGCGATCGGGTCGACCAGCCTTCGCTCCGATGGCGGCCGGGACGCCGAAGCCCATAGTGCCCGCCCCCCCGGAGTTGATCCACGTCCGGGGTTCCTCGAAGGGCCAAAATTGGCTGGCCCACATCTGGTGCTGGCCCACGCCCGAGGTCACGATCGTGCCCTCCGGTGATGACTGGGCGATGGCCTCAATCACGGCCTGGGGTCGAAGCGGCCCTTCCTCGGTCGGCGGGTCGTAGACGAGCGGGTAACGCTCTCGCCACTCGTTGATCTGCGACCACCAGTCGTCGAGGTTGGCCGGCGTGACCCGATCAGACTCCCACGCGCGCAGGACCGTACGAACATCGGAGCGGATCGCCACGTCGGCCCGTCTCACCTTGTGGTGTTCAGCTGAGTCGATATCGACGTGAATGACCTTGGCGTCGGGGGCGAACGCGGAAACCTTGCCGGTCACGCGGTCGTCGAACCGTGCGCCGAGGGTGATCAGCAGGTCCGCGCGCTGGAGCGCCGTGACGGCCGCGTACACCCCGTGCATGCCGGGCATCCCCAGGTTGAGCGGGTGCGAGTCCGGAAAGACGCCCCGGGCCATCAGCGTCGTCACGACCGGAATCTGGGTACGCTCGGCGAAGGCGAGGAGTTCGTCCCACGCTTCGGACTTCAGCGCGCCTCCCCCGGTGTAGAGCACGGGACGATGAGAGTCGCGAATGAGGGCTTCAGCAGCCTCGATGAGTGAGGGTGCCGCCGCGACCGTGGGTTGGTAGCCCGGCAGGTCCAACTCCTCCAGGGTGCTCGGGTACCACCACTCCATCATGGACTGGGCGAGATCTTTTGGGAGATCGACGAGAACCGGTCCCGGACGCCCCGTCGTCGCGATGTGAAAGGCCGCCGCGACGGCTCGTGGAATGTCCTGGACGTCGCGCACGAGGAAGTTGTGCTTGGTAATCCCCATCGTGATACCGGTGATGTCGCACTCTTGAAAGGCGTCCGTTCCGATGGCGGCCGACGCGACCTGTCCGGTGATGATCACAATGGGAGTCGAGTCCATGTGGGCGTTCGAGATCGCCGTGACGATATTGGTCGCCCCGGGTCCCGACGTCACCATGGCCACCCCGGGGCGACCCGTGGCGAGGGCGTACCCCTCGGCCATGTGCCCGGCACCCTGTTCGTGGCGAACGAGCACGTGACGAATGGTCGAGTCGAGCAGCGGGTCGTAGACGGGAAGGATCGCCCCGCCGGGCAGACCGAAGATGACCTCGACCCCTTCGTGCTCCAGGCTCTTAATCAGGGCTTGTGCTCCGGTGATTTTCACGCTCGTCCTCGGATCTTTCGGGTGCTCCAACAGTGATTCATAACAAAAAAGGCCTCCCTTTCGGGAGGCCTCGGTAACTTGCGTCGGGACGCGACTACCGAGGCCAATCACCTACTACGAGGAGAATTCGCCCGGTTGTCACGTCGACACCTTACACGCCGAGAGGACGAGCGCGCGACCCCTCAGGCCGAGGTCACCGCACCCGTGTCGGCCGGCTGCACCAGGCGAGCGAACTTTTCGAGAACTCCCGTGGTGTAGCGCGGGGTGAAGGGCAGCGGTTCGCCCGCTCGCCGGGCCAACTCGTCCTCATCCACGAGCAGGTCAATGGAGTGGCGAGTGACGTCGATCACGATCTGGTCCCCGTCTCGCACGAGTCCGATGGGGCCGCCGTCAATGGCTTCGGGGGCGACGTGACCGACGCAGAATCCGTGCGTCCCGCCCGAGAATCGACCGTCCGTCACGAGAGCGCAGTCCGCTCACAGTCCTACGCCCTTCAACGCGGCAGTCACGGCGAGCATTTCGCGCATCCCCGGCCCCGCCTTCGGACCTTCGAACCTGATGACCAGAACCGTCTGGGGCTCGATGTCACCGGCCAAAATCGAGTCCATCGCCGCCGCTTCACCATCAAAGACTCGCGCAGTACCGGTAAAGGCGAGCGAATCGATTCCCGCGACCTTCACCACCGATCCGCTCGGGGCGAGGGACCCGGTCAAGACGGCGATTCCCCCCGTCGAGTGGAGGGGAGAGTCCACGGGGTGAACAACCTCCCCGTCGGGTTCGCGCGCTCCGAACTCCGTGAGAGCGTCCTCGAGGGTCACTCCGTGAACGGTCAGGGCGTCGCCGTGAACGAGGCCCTTCTCGAGAAGGTGAGCCAAGACGACCGGAACGCCCCCCACCTCGTCGAGGTCCACCATGTGGTACTTACCGTGCGGTTTGGTGTCGGCGATGTGCGGGACGCGCTGCGCAATGCGGTTGAAGTCGTCGAGAGCCAGGTCAACCCGAGCTTCGTGAGCGATGGCGAGAAGGTGCAGTACCGCATTGGTCGAACCTCCGAGGGCCATCACCACGGCAATCGCGTTCTCTAACGCCTTCTTTGTGATGATGTCGCGAGCGGTAATACCTCGGTCGAGCAGGTCGAGAACCGCCTGACCCGAACGGTAGGCGTAGTCGTCTCGTCGTCCGTCAATGGCCGGTGCCGACGCTGATCCGAGCAGACTCATCCCGAGGGCCTCGCCAACGCTCGCCATGGTGTTCGCGGTGAACATGCCGGCGCAGCTGCCCTCCCCGGGGCACGCCGCACACTCAATGGCTCGAAGTTCCTGGTCATCGATGGCGCCCACCGCGTGAGCGCCTACCGCCTCAAAGACCGAAGTGATGTCGAGCGCTCGCCCGTCGTGATGACCCGGCATGATGGAACCGCCGTAGACAAACACGGCGGGTAGGTCCAGTCGGGCGGCCGCCATGAGCATCCCGGGTAGGGACTTGTCACACCCGGCAAAGGTCACCATGGCGTCGAAGCGTTCGGCGTGCATGACCGTCTCCACCGAGTCAGCAATGACCTCTCTCGAGACCAGAGAGGCGTGCATGCCCTCGTGTCCCATGGAGATTCCGTCGGAGACGGCGATAGTCACAAATTCGAACGGGACCCCACCGTGGTCGCGCACGGCGGCCTTCGCGCGCTTGGCCAATCGGTCGAGTGGCATGTTGCAAGGAGTCACTTCGTTCCAACTCGAGGCCACGCCAATCTGAGGCTTCTTCATGTCCTCGTCGCCGAGCCCCATCGCGCGTAACATGGCGCGCGCCGGAGCGCGGTGTGCTCCGAGAGTGACGTCGGTGCTGCGAGGCGTGGGGTGAGTCGACATAGAACGAGTCTACGACGGGCTCGATTGCCCTATCGGCGCGCGTTCAACTCTTCGATGACCGTCTTACCGTTCGCTTGCCCCTTGGTGCGTCGCATCACTTGTCCAATGAAGAACTGGGCCAATTTCTCGTCGCCGCCGCGATAGCGCGACCACTCATCGGGGTGGGCCCCGATGAGCTCCTCCACCAGAGTCGATAACGCCGACTGGTCCATCTTCTCGAAGCCCTTCGCCCTGGCCAGGCTGCGTGGATCTGAGTCTTCACCCGCCAAGAGGCCCGCGAGGAGGGCCTTCGCCTGGGTCGCCGAGACCTCCCCCGACGCCTCCATGTCGACCACCGTCACGAAGCTGTGCTCGGCCAGGCGATCGACCTCGTCAACTGCACTCGCGAGTTCGTTGGCGGCGCGCGAGAGGGCGATAACGACATCTCCGTTCTCTCGCGCGACAGCGTGAACGAAACGCTCGATACCGAGTTCGACCACCGCCTCCACCGCATCCAACTGCGCACTCGTCGGCGAGCTCAAAAGAGCTCCCAGGGCCGAGCGACGTTCGGAGGGCATGGGGGGCAAGCGGTGACGTACCTCATCCACCCACGCCGGCTCCGGCGCGAGGTCGACGAGGTCGGGGTCACGAAAGTACCGGTAGTCCTCGGCGTCCTCTTTCACCCTCAGGGTCGACGTCTCGCCCAGTCCCTCATCCCAGTGGCGAGTCTCTTGACGCACGACTCCACCCGACTCGATGAGGTCAATCTGACGCTGCGCCTCGTAATCAATGGCGCGTTGGAGGCTCCGCAAGGAGTTCAGATTCTTAATCTCGCACCGCGTACCGAAGGGTTCGCCCGCTCGACGCACCGACACGTTGGCGTCGAAGCGAATCGAACCCTCTTCGAGGCGTCCATCGGAGGCACCGGTCGCGATGAGCACGCTGCGCAGTTCACTGGCGTAGGCCCTCGCCTGCGCCGACGAGCGAATGTCAGGAGCCGAGACGATTTCGACGAGCGGCACACCGCATCGGTTGTAGTCAACCAGGGAACGCTCGGCGCCCTGGAGGCGCCCCCCACTCGAGAGGTGGGTCGTCTTTCCGGTGTCCTCTTCGAGGTGGGCGCGTTCTATCCCGATTCGGCTCCCGTCGGGCAGATCGAGGTAGCCCCGAGAGTTGATAGGCAGGTCGTACTGGGAGATCTGGTAGTCCTTCGACTGGTCCGGATAGAAGTAGTTCTTGCGGTGAAACGTCGAAGGAGCGATGGTGCAGTGCAGTGCAGCGCCGATGCGCATCGCCAGCTCCACCGCCTGGCGGTTCAGCACGGGGAGTGACCCCGGCAGTCCGAGACACACCGGACAGACGTGAGTATTGGGCTCTTCACCGAACCGGTTCTCGCACCCGCAGAACAACTTGGACGCCGTCAGCAACTCGGTGTGCACTTCGAGTCCCACGACGAGTTCCCAACCGTCAGGCAGACTCATAATCCCTCCCGATCACGTTCGAGAATGCGAGCCCCCGCGAGCATCACCGACTCTGACATTCCCGGACCCAGAAGTTGCACCCCGACCGGGAGTCCGCCCTCACCCGTCGCGAACGGCACCGAAATGGCGGGGTGGCCAACCAAGTTGGTGGGAATGGTGAACACGTCGTTCAGGTACATCGTCATGGGGTCGTGCGACTTAGCTCCAAAGGGAAACGCCACCGTGGGCGCGGTGGCGCCGAGCAGCAGGTCGACGTGCTGATACGCCCGGGCGAAGGCGTCAATCATGAGAGTACGTACTTTGAGGGCCTGACCGTAGTAGGCGTCGTAGTACCCCGCCGACAACGCGTAGGTTCCGAGCATGATGCGCCGTTTGACTTCGTCACCGAACCCGAACGTCCGCGTCGCCTCCATCATCGCGGTCACGTCCTCGCCCGACACGCGATGTCCGAAACGGACCCCGTCGAAGCGGGCCAAATTCGACGAGGCCTCGGCCGGAGCGATGATGTAGTAGGCCGAGAGTCCAAGGGACAGCTCGGGGATGGAGAGGTCGACCACGTCCGCCCCCGCGGCGCGAAGGACCTCCGCCGCCGTGTGGACCGCCGCCACGACCTCGGCGTCCGCTCCCTCAAAAAGCTCCCGGACGAGACCGACGCGGCGACCCGCGACTCCGTCGTCGACGTGAGCGACGAGTTGCGGAGCGCCAACGCGCAATGACGTCGAGTCGCGAGGATCGTGGCCGCCAATGACTTCGAGAGTCAAGGCGGCGTCTTCCACCGTCGTGGAGAAGGGTCCGATTTGATCGAGCGATGAAGCGAAGGCAACGAGGCCAAATCGCGAGACGAGGCCGTAGGTTGGCTTGAGGCCCACCACTCCGCAGAAGGAGGCGGGCTGACGAATGGAGCCTCCGGTATCGGACCCCAGGGCGACGGGCGTGAAGTCGGCGGCGACCGCGGCGGCCGACCCCCCCGAGGATCCACCCGGGACGCGGGAGAGATCTCGGGGATTCAGCGTGGGACCGTACGCCGAATTCTCCGTCGACGACCCCATGGCGAACTCGTCCAAATTGGTCTTACCCACGAGCAGGGCGCCGGCGCCAGCGAGCCGCTCGACGACCGTCGCGGTGTAGGGCGGTCGCCACTCTCCGAGAATGCGTGACGCGCAGGTCGTCACCACGCCTCGTTGACACAAGTTGTCTTTGAGAGCGATCGGAACTCCAGCGAGGGGGCCGGGGTCATCTCCCGCGGCCACGAGGGCGTCGACTCGCTCCGCGGCCGCTCTAGCCCCCTCTTCGTCCAGTCTCAAGAAGGCGTTGAGGCGGGGATTCTCGGCGTGGATGCGAGCCAGACTGTCCTCGAGGACGGAAACGGCGGAAATCTCGCCCCGGCGCACTCGTTGGGCCGTTGTGCGAGCGTTCACGGTTCTTCTCCGACGATACGTGGGACCCCGAAGCGGCCCTGCTCGGCGTCGGGAGCTTCGCGGAGAATCTCCTCCGGAGGTAACGAGGCCTCCACAAGGTCGTCTCGCATCACGTTGATGAGGCCGAACGGGTGAGCCGTCGGTGCGACGTCGTGAAGGTCGAGCGCCGCGAGATCACTCGCGTGGTCAAGAATCTGGGCCAACTGCCCGGTAAAGAGGTCCAACTCGGCCTCGGTCAGGCGCAGACGGGCCAGTCGGGCGACCTTCTCGACGTCGTCACGACTCAGAGATGAACTCAACCTTTGGTCCTTTCACGACGGGCCCGACGGGGAACCCGAGCCATCAGACTACCTGGGGCTCGTGATTACTCCGAGACGTTGAGAGAGACGTGGCTCCCTACCGGAACCTTGGTTCCGGCCGCCGGAATCTCGCTCACTACCTTTTTCCACAAGGTGGTACCCGCGCCGGGTCCTGAGGTGTAGATGTACAGCCCCGCCGCACCCATCGCCGCCAAGGCTTGGCTTCGAGAGTCCCCCACCACATTGGGGACTGCCACTTGGGCCCCCGACACCGTGGTGGTGGTGGACGTCGAGGTGGTGGACGTCGAGGTCGAAGTAGACGTGGAGGTGGAAGTAGGCAACGAGGTCGAAGTCGACGTCGACGTGGGTAATGAGGTCGAGGTCGACGTGGGTAACGAGGTCGAGGTCGTGGTAACAGGATGGAGCGGCCCTGCGCTCACCACGAGAGTTACCGTCGCCCCGCTCGGTACGGCGAGGGGATTGAGCTGACTCTGGTAGCGAATTTGAAGCACCATCCCCGCAGCCACCGTGGAGGAGTGGAGTCGGTCGCTCGCCGGACAGACGGCGTGAACCCCCAACGCGAGCAGTGTGGCCGTGTCGTGCACACACGTCTTTGAGAGCAACGTCGTCGGTAACGTCACCAGAGCCTTACCGGCCGACAACACCACCGACAGCGTCCCTCCCACCGTGATGGAGGTTTGCGCGGCGGGACTTTGAGCGAGAATCACGCCCCGGGCGACGCTCGAAGAGACTTCCTCGCGCGTCACGGCCAGGGTCAGATTGTCCGCTTTGACGAGTTGGGTGGCCTCGCTCAGCGTCAAGCCCACCACGGTCGGAGCCGAGACTGACGAGGAGAGCCATCCGAGTTTCCAGGCGGCGGCTCCACCCCCAATGAGTACGACGAGGAGTGCGGACACGATGAGGCGCAGGGGACGTCGCCGAGTGGGAGGGCGCTGCACGCTGGGTGGTACCGGGGGTTGGAGAGGCCGTGAGGACTCTCGTCGAGGTTCGCCGACTCCGGTGATCTGGTCGGCTCGCGGAGCGTGAAAACCGATGGATGATCGCGGTGCGGGCGCGGGTGCCGACAAGAGGGTGGGGGCCGGTTCTCGAGACGGCCGTCGGAAGGGATCGGGACCCGGGGCGAGGGCGCTGAAGGCGTCGCGCACTTGCTCGGCGCTCCATCGAAGGAGCGCGTCGGGGTGACTCGCGGCCTGCAAGACGTCATTGAGTGGACCCAGTTCGGGGCGGGCCGGCAGCGCCCGCAAACCCCTAAAGGCGCGAATCTCCTCGACCGACTGCCCGTCGATGGGGGACGTTCCGGTGGCCGCCTCAAAGAGGATGACCGCCAAGGCGTAGACGTCGTCCGATGCTTCACTGTCGTGCCCGTGAAGGATCTGGGGACTCGCGTAGCGAACAGCGGCGAAGGGGGTGGCGAATCGCTCTCGATTGAGCCCCCGGGTCGACACGTCACTCACTAGGGCCCCGCCCGCGTGGTTGAAGAGAATCTTCGCGGGTCGAAGTTCTCCGTGGACTTCTCCGGACTCGTGAAGGTACGCCAGCGCGGAAGCGAGGTCGCGACCCAGACGAGCCACCTCCTCAGCGGGCAGTGCGCGGCGCTCGCGCAGCAGATCCTCGAGCGATCCTCCGTCCACGAACTCCGTTATCTGGAAGATGGAACCCTGCGACTGCCCCCCATCAATGACCGCGAGTAGGTGGGGGTGACTGAGGCGCGCTGCGCGAACAATCTGAGTCCGGAATCGCCGTCGGACTTCTTCGGTGTGGGCGAGATAGGGACGAAGTACCTGGAGCGACACTTCGCGAGAGTGCGCGACGTCGTCAACTCGGTAGACCTCCACAGTGGGGCCTGAACCTACGAGTTCGAGAACGCGATAACGCCCGACGACCACATCGCCAGACGCGTAGATGGGCTCACTCATGTCAGCCCCTACGGTACTTCATCACTCTTCGTCCAGAACTTCGCTCATGACTCCGGAGTCGAGAAGATCCTGAAACGCGCGACCCGGAACGAGGGGCACGCCAAGAGTACGCGCCTTGGTTACCTTGGACGCCCCCGGGGCGTCTCCCACGACGACGCAGTACGTCTTCTTCGAGACGGTTCCGGGACTCGTGCCGCCGCGCTCGACGATCGCCGCCTCGGCCTCGTCGCGGCTCCACCCCTCGAGAGAACCAGTGACCACCACGGCCCGCCCCTCAAGGGTCTTCGGTTCACTCGAGAGTTCGTGGGGTTCGCGAAGTTCGACCCCCGCCTCGATGAGAGCCGTACGTCGAGCGCGCGTCTCGGGGTCTCGGCAGTACTCGTAGACCGACTGGGCGATAATGGGCCCGACCCCCTCAGTCGCCTCCAGGTCTTCGAGAGATGCCCGGCTCAACTCGTCGTAGGTCGAGAATCGGGCGGCCAGAGCTCGCGCGGCCACCGGACCCACGTGTCGAATGCCCCAACCCACCAGGAATCGACTGAGTGGCGCGCCCTTCGCCCGGTCGATGGCCTCGACGAGGTTTCGCGCCGAGAGCTCCGCGAAACCTTCGAGCGTGAGAAGGTCGCTCTCTCGCAAAGTAAAGAGGTCGGCGACGTCGTGCACGAGACCTGCCGCAATCAACTGGGCTACTCGGATCTCTCCGAGCCCCTCAATGTCGAGCGCACCCCGGGAGGCGAAGTGAACGATGCCCTCGAGCAACTGCGCGGGGCACCGAGGATTTCTGCAGTAGGTATCACTCTCCCCGTCCAGTCGCTCGAGGGGAGAGCCGCACTCTGGACACAACGACGGAAAGATCCACGGGGCGCCTCGATCGAGCTCGGGTGACAGGACCGGTCCCACCACCTCCGGGATGACGTCTCCGGCCTTTCGCACCACGACACGATCCCCAGGACGCACATCCTTCGCTCTCACCTGGTCCTCGTTGTGCAAGGTCGCCATCGCCACCGTCGAACCCGCGACGACCACGGGTTCTAACACCGCGTAGGGCGTCGCTCGACCGGTTCGCCCGATGGACACCTCGATAGCGAGGAGGGTCGTCAAGCGTTCCTCCGGCGGAAACTTTCGGGCGATGGCGCCGCGGGGCGCCCGACTCGTGTGGCCCAGTCGGTTTCTCAGGTCGAGGTCGTCCACTTTGATCACCGCCCCGTCAATGTCGTAGACGAGGTCGTGTCGGTGGTCGAGCAACCAGTCGCTCGCCGCAATGACCGCCGCCGTTCCGCGTACGGTCGTGGCTTCGACGGCTACCGAGAATCCCCAGTGTCGAAGGTATTCGAGGGCTTGGCTCTGCGAGGCCACCCGCACACCGTCGTCGAGAACCACCACTTGGTAGGCGAGGAAGGACAAGGGGCGAGACGCGCTCACGGTGGGGTCCTTTTGACGCAGCGAGCCCGCCGCGGCGTTTCGAGGATTCGCGAACGTCTTCAGACCCGCGAGGGACTGGGACTCGTTGAGGGACCGAAAGTCGGACTTGGCCATGTAGACCTCACCACGAATCTCGAGGCGAGATCTCGTCGGAATCGTCGCCGGGACCGTCGGAATGGTCCGCACATTGGCCGTGACGTCCTCGCCCACTCGACCGTCGCCCCGGGTGGCGGCGCGTCGCAACTCTCCCCCCTCGTAGAGAATCGACAACGCGAGTCCGTCAATCTTGGGTTCCACGCTGAACAGGCAGTCGGCGGGGTCGAGGGCAACCACCTTGAGGGTGCGCTCGGCCCACGACGCTAGTTCCCCCTCGTCAAAGACGTTGTCGAGACTGAGCAGAGGTTCAGCGTGGACGACCGGATCAAACGTCGTCGAGGGGGGAGAGCCCACCCGTTGACTTACCGCGTCGCTCGGATCCACCTGCGCTTCGAGTTCTCGAAGTTCTCGCGCGAGGGCGTCGTAGTCCCCATCGGGAATCTCCGGAGCGTCGTGTTCGTAGTAGGCCTCGTTGTGCCGAGCGATCTCGCGACGAAGAAACTCGAGTCGACTGTCGCTCACGGGGCTACCTGCGCCGCGCCGATGACTCTCTCGGGTTCGAGGGGGTCGTAGAGGACCACGCTCTGAGAGACCGCCACCGCCCGCTCCGGGCGCGAAAAGACGACCCGCCAGGCCCCCCGCGACTCCAGCAGTCGCCCGGGTCGAGGTTCGCCGTGAGCGCTGGTTTGAGCCAGCACGGGGTCACCCCCGCGAAGGGCAATTCTCCGATTCACTTGGGGCGACCCACTGAGGTGGACCTCGTGAACCAAGGTTCGCTCGAGGGGGCCAATCTCCACGCGACGAGCCGGAAGATCCACCCGCGTCACGTAGCGTCTCTCACCGTGGCGCCCGGGGAGCACCCCTCTGCGCTGTCCTACCGTCATCAGTTCCGCCGCGGGCACCTCACCGACCTCGTCGCCCGTCTCCGAATCGATGAGCAGAGCGCGAGTGGGCTCGAAACGTTGCCGGAGGAACGCCTCTCGTCCCGCCGTGGACTCGATGAAGCACACGTCTTGACTATCGGGTTTATCCCACGTGCGCAGGTTCCAGCGCGCCGCGAGCTCTCGCACCCGATCTTTGGTGAAGTGTCCGACCGGCAAGTCGACGATGTCGAGTTCGTCCGCCCCGAGGTAACCCAGAACGTAGCTCTGATCCTTACCCGAATCAGCTCCCCGGTGTAGCTCACGTCCCCTCGGTGTCTCGAGGACGCGCGCGTGGTGTCCCGTGACCACCCGATCAAAACCCAGTCGTCGAGCCCGCGCGACGAAGAGATCGAACTTCAGATGACGATTGCACTCGATGCAGGGATTCGGTGAGTAACCACGTTGATAGTCCTCCACGAAGGGGTCGACGACGTGGTGGTTGAACTCATCGGTGTAGTTGAAGACGAAGTGGTCGATTCCGAGAACCTGGGCCACTCGTCGCGCGTCGTCGACGTCGGTCACCGAACAACAGCCCGAATCCGACGCGCCTCCCCACAGTTTGAGGGTGGCTCCCGCCACGTCGTGGCCCTCGCGCACCATGAGGGCGGCGGCGACGGACGAGTCCACGCCTCCGCTCATTGCCACGAGGACTTTCACCTCTCCAGTTTGCCAGGCCCTAGGGTCGGCGAAGTCGCTGGTACGCCGAGCGCACTGCGGCGGCCGCGGCGTCCACGTCATCCTCCGTCGTCTCCCAACCGAACGAGAAGCGCACCGCTCCCCTCGCCTCGTTCGCCGGAACCCCCATCGCGATGAGGACGTGACTGGCCTGAGTCGCCCCACTCGAACAACTCGCCCCCGCCGACGCGCAAACGCCGGCCTCGTCGAGGAGGAACAACAACTCGTCACTCGCCACGTCGGCCACGCACAGGTGCAGGGTTCCCGGAAGAGTGTCGACTCCCTCAACTGTCCGACTCACCCCGTCCAGGTCGCTCAGCGCACCCCACAGTCGCTCGCGCAGGGCCTCAGCGCGCCGGCGCGCGACCTCGCGACGCTCCGCCGCCTCGTCGAGCGCCACCGCGAGACCCACCGCGGCCGCCACGTCCACGGTGCCCCCACGCCAGCCCCGTTCCTGGCCGCCGCCGGGAGAACGGGCGAGGAGATTGACCGATCCTCGCACGACGAGAGCCCCCGAATTCACGGGGCCGCCCACCTTGTGAGCCGCGAGCGAGACGAGGTCCGCCCCGGCCGTAGCGACTCGTAGATCCAACCAGGGTGCCGCCGCCACCGCGTCGGTGTGCACCTTCACCCCGCGCTCGTGGGCTAGTGCGGCGAGTTCTGCTACCGGTTGCACGACGCCGGTCTCATTATTCGCACTCATCACGCTGAGGAGCGTGGTGGGCTCGCTCAGAGCGACCTCGGCGTCGTCTCGTCGAATCACGCCGCTCCGGGTGACTCCCAGTACGGAGATCTCCGCTCCGAGCTCTCGCTGACAGAGAGCCGCCGCGTCGAGGACGGCGTGGTGCTCGATGGCTGAGACCACCACTCGGCGCGCCCCGGGGGGAGACGCCGCCACGACTCCGGCGAGCGCCAACGTGCACGACTCGGTACCCCCGCCGGTGAAGATCACTCCCGCAGCCGGAGCTCCGACGTGGGCGGCGACGAGGTCGCGCGACTCCTCGATCACCCGACGGGCTTCTCGCGCGGCCCGGTGGGAACCCGAGGGATTCGCCACCACCCCCCGTTCAAACGGGGCCATGGCGGCGGCCACCCGGTCACTGCGTGGCGCGGAGGCCGCGTGATCGAAGTAGTGCAGAGTCACGCCACGAAGTAGGACTTCGCGTTACAGAACTCCTTGATTCCGAGTGATCCGAGTTCGCGACCAAAGCCGGAGTTCTTCGTACCCCCAAAGGGGAGTTCCGGCATGGACACCACAATCGCGTTAGCGAAGACCATGCCCGTGTCCAGTCCGGCGATCGCCCGATCAATCTCGGCCGGATCTTGCGCCCACACCGAGGCACCGAGTCCCCACGGGGTGTCGTTGGCCACCGCGATAGCCTCGTCCAGGTCGTCGACGACCTTGACCACCGCGACGGGTCCGAACAGCTCCTCGCAACTGGCTCGCGCGTCGCCCGGCACGTCGACCAGGACTGTCGCCGGGTAGTAGTAGCCCGGACCCTCACTCCTCGACCCTCCCACCAGGGCTCGGGCACCGAGAGTGAGCGAGCTCGACACCTGGGCGTCGAGGAGCTCGACTTGAGACTGCGACACGATGGGACCGAGAGTGGTCTCGGTCGCCATGGGATCTCCCATCGTCACCTCACCCATGGCCTTCACGAATCGCTCGAGGAACTCGTCGGCAATAGAGCGCACCACGATGTAGCGCTTCGAGGCGATGCAGGCCTGCCCGTTGTTTTGCACTCGAGCCGTCACCGCCATGGGAACGGTGCGATCGAGGTCGGCCGACGCCGCCACGATGAAGGGGTCCGAACCACCGAGTTCAAGAACGCACTTTTTCAGGTATTTGCCCGCCAGGGCCGCCACCGAACGTCCCGCGCGCTCTGAGCCAGTGAGGGTTACTCCACGGATTCTCTCGTCCGCAATCACCGACTCAATCTGATCGACCTCGATGAACAAATTGGTCACCACTCCCGCGGCGTATCCCGCTCGAGCGAAGAGACTCTCCACGTACGCCGCACACCCGGGCACGTTGGGAGCGTGCTTCAGCACAATGGGATTTCCCGCCATCAACTGGGGAGCGGCGAATCGAATGATCTGCCAGAAGGGGAAGTTCCAGGGCATGATGGCGAGAAGCGGGCCCACGGGTTCGTAGCGAACCCCCGACCTAGACCCCGAAGTTGAGACGGTCTCCTCCTCGAGCATGGCGGCCCCGTGCTCGGCGAAGTACCTCATCGTCATGGCGCACTTGGAGGCTTCACCCTTGGCCGCGGCAAAGGTCTTTCCCATCTCCGAGGTCATGAGGTGGGCGATCACCGGGATCTCCCCCTCGATGAGTTCGGCGGCGCGCTCGAGCAACGTCGCGCGCTCGGTCATACTCAATCGACGAAAGTCGTCGAACGCGAGAGCCGCGCGCTCGAGCGCGGCGTCCACGTAGGCGGCGTCGTGCGTGTCGTAACGCTCGTTGACTTCGTTGGTGGCCGGGTTAATCGAGACGAAGGGCATGGCCCTAGTCTGCCAGCCCCATCGCGGTGGGTGTCGGGACGGGTCCCATGACGACAAAGAATTTCGGCCGAAATAGTTTTACCCCTGCCCACCAGGCGAACAGGGCCCCCGCGGCCAGGTACTCCACTCCGCGCACCCCGAGGAGATGAGTCAACGACGACTGAGCGAGAGCTCCGAGGGGATAGAAGACGGACAGCGACAAGGTGTAGAGAGAGAGGATCCGTGAGCGAGTCGCTTCGGGCGCGTGCAACTGCACCGCCGTATTGAGTCCAGTCATCACCGCGACGTAGGCACCACCGAGGACGAACAAACTTCCGAGGGCGACAAGGAGGTTGGGGCTTTCGGCGTAGACGAAGAGACTGAGCGCACTGAGAACTCCCGCCGCGACGAGGACCGTAATCCGCGACGTCGCTCGCGCGAGCGAGGGCGCAACTAGGGCCGCAACGACCGCCCCCACGCCCTGGGCGGTGACGAGCCAGGAGGTGCCGGTTCGACCCACGTGGAGTACCTGAATGGCCATGGCCGGCACGAGAGAGATGAAGGGACTGAGAACGATACCGACTCCCGCCACCGCCAGGATGGGGTTTCTACATCCCGGGGTCCGCCACATTGACACCGCACCCTCTCGAAGTTCGGCCCACACTCGTACCTTGCTCACGACGGGGGGGCGCAGAGGAGCTTTGACGAAGGCGAACGCGATGACCACCACGACGAAGGACGCGGCGTTCAACAGAAAACTCCACCCGAACGAACCGAGGGATAGAGCGAGGGCGGCCGCGATGGGGCCAAAGACTCGACCCAGATTGAACTGAGCCGATGAGAGGGAGACAGCGGAGAGCACTTCATCCCGGTCCACCAGGTCGCGCAGTAACGACTGCCACGCCGCCCACGACGCCGACCCGCAGAGCCCTTCCACGAGCGCGAGAAAAGTGGCCCCGAGGGGGGTCAAGTGGTGGGTCAAGGCGAGCAGGGCGAGCACGCCCGCTTCGAGCGCCATCGCGATGTTATTGAACTGAATCCACCGTTGACGCAGGTATCGCTCGGCGACAACGCCTCCCAGGGGAGATCCCACGAGGGCGGGCATCCACGCCGCCATGGTGACGGCGCCCAACCACACGGGATTGTGGGTTCGTTCAATCAAGTACACACCCAGGGCCACGCTCTGCATCCACCCCCCGATGGAGGAGATAAAACTTGAGGCCAGGGCGAGAGCGAAGCTTCGGTGTCGTAAGGGTCGAAGCGTCGAAAATGCCACTCCATCAGGCTAACGGGGAACTATCCGTCACCCTCCGCCGTCGAGTCGTCCGAGCGACGTCGCCACAGCCACACCGACAGCACGGCGAGTAGGGCTCCGATCACCGAAAGAGTGGACCGGGCGCTTCGCGGAGTCGAGTCGTCGCTCATGAGCCGAGTGTAGAACGAGAAACGCCGAGGCGCCGGGGACGAGCCCCGGCGCCGCGGCGCCGCGAAAGTTCGAACTAGGCGGCCTGGCTCGCCAGTTCGACCTCCAACTCGAGGACAATCTTGTGGCTCACGACAGCAGTCCCGTTTTCGAGGACACCCTCGAAGTTCACGCCAAAGTCCCGGCGGTCGATTTCGGTGCGCGCTTCGAATCCGGCCACGCTGACGCCGGGCTGCATCGACGAGCCCGAACCGGTGAACTCGAGGTCGAAGGTTACCGACTTCGTGACACCGCGGATAGTGAGGTCGCCGACGAGGGCGTACTCGTTGTCACCCTTAGGACTCACCGAGGTGGAGACGAAGGTGATCTGGGGGTGGTTCGTCGCGTCCAAGAAGTCGGCCGACTGCAGGTGCCCGTCGCGCATCTCATTATTGGTGGTGATGCTCGCGGCCTGAGCCGACGCTGTCACTGACGACGACTCTGGAGTGTCACCAATAGTGACGGTCCCCTCAAACTGGGTGAAGTTCCCGCGGACCTTCGAGACCACGAGGTGGCGCGCCACGAATCCGATGCGGGAGTGGGCGACGTCGACGGTGTAGACGCCGGGGGCGGGGAAGTTGCTCATAGAAGTCTCCTTGTTGGAATGCTTGTAGGGTCGAGTGTCAGAATAGTTGATTATGCAATAACTTGTCAAACAATATTTTGATTTTCAATAGATGAGTAGTAAACTAAAGGAATGCCGCAGTCCTCCTCACCGTGCGCCACCCAAGACGAGAGGGTCACCCTTTTTAGTCTTTTGCTCGAGACCAACGCTCGATTAGCTCGGGACCTGGCCCAACAACTCGAGGAGCACTGCCAGATGCCCCTCGCCTTCTTCGAGGTGCTGATGGAGTTGCGACGGGAGCCTTCGGGTCGCTTGAAGATGAATCAGGTTGCTGACGCCATCGTTCACTCCACCGGGGGAACAACCCGTCTCATTGATCGGATGGTGGACGCCAACTTGGTAGAGCGTCAGCTATGCCCGAGTGACCGACGAGCCGTGCACGTCGCCATCACTGACGAGGGTCAGGCGCGTCTCGACGACGCCCTTCGGGTCCATCTCACGTATTTGGACGGCACGCTGTCGGGTCGACTGGACTGCGAGGAGCGCACCACGTTGGCCCACCTACTGGCCAAACTCAACGACGCGCGCTAGACCCGGCGCACCCACACCGTCGCCCCTCGATCATCGTCGAGTTCAAGGGGCGATCCCGGGCCTTCTCCGTGACCAAACGTGACCTCGTCGGCGAGAACCTCTCGCGCGAGAATGTCGGACTCGTCACGCAGTTCCTCAACTCCCTCGAGAGTGATCACCACGTGGTCGGACACGTCGAAGCCGGCAGCCTTGCGGAGGTCTTGAATCTGGCGGACCACCTCGCGCAGTCGCCCTCGACGAATGAGGTCATCCGTGAGAGTCAGATCGAGGGCCACCACTTCCCCGCCGTCCCTCGACACGGCGTACCCGCCTCGGCCCTTGACGCGAATTTCGATGTCGTCGGACACTAAAGCGACCTCACCCGCTGACAGCGACACCGTGACCGGGTGGCCCAGTTCAAACTCTCGAACCACCAGGGCGGGATCGAGGGTGGCGAGTGCTCCCCGTAGCTCCTTGACGGCGTCGCCGAGCTTGGGGCCAACGGCGCGGAAATTTGGCACCAACTCAAAACTCAATACGTCGGAGAGTTCAGTGACGAAGTCCAGGTGGTCGACGTTGAGTTCCTCCTCGACGATGCCCTCGGGTGGGCGCACTTCGTCGGGTCCCACGAAGACCAGGGCTCGACCCAAGGGTTGGCGAACTTTGACTTTCGCGTCGGCTCGCGCGGCGCGCCCGAGTGACACCACCCGGCGGGCCACCTCCATCTGCGCTTCGAGATTCTCGTCGCGGCGCGAAGAGTCGACGCCGGGCCAGTCCGCCAGGTGCACCGAATCCTCCGGCGAGGCGTCGAAGAGCTCACGGTAGAGCGCGTCGGCGATAAAGGGGCACAGCGGGGCAATCAAGAGGGTGACGCGTTGGAGCACCTCCAGCAACGTCGCTTGAGCACTGAGGGAGTCGGACGCCTCCACGTGAGGGTCGGTTCGCCAGAAGCGCCGGCGACTACGACGGACGTACCAGTTCGACACATCGTCGATGAATCGGCCCAGCGCGTGCGCTGCGCCCAGTGGTTCATACCCCTCGAGGGACGTCGTGACTCGCTCAGTCACGTCCTCGAGGCGCGAGAGAACCCATCGGTCGATAGCGGGACGTTCGGACCAGTAAGGGACGCCAGGGTCCCGCGGGTCGAACTCGTTCAGCGAGGCGTACGTGGTGAAGAAGTAGAGCGTGTTCCACAGAGTTCCCAGAGTCTCACGCATCGACGCGTCGATGGCGGACAACGACGCCCGTGTCGAGGTCCAGGGTGAACCCTGGGAGAACATCCACCACCGCAACGAGTCGGCACCCCGGGAGTTCAAGACGTCCCAGGGGTCGATCACGTTGCCCTGAGACTTACTCATTTTCTTGCCGTGCTCGTCCACGATGTGGCCCAGGCACAAGACGTGCTCGTAAGGGGTGTGACCAAAGACGAGGGTGTTGACGGCGAGGAGGGAGTAGAACCAACCGCGAGTTTGATCGATCGCCTCCACAACGAGATCCGCGGGGAATTGACGGGCTTCCGCGGATCCGGGAGCGTGGGGATATCCCACCTGAGCCGACGGCATCGCCCCCGAGTCGAACCAGGCGTCAATCACCGGCTCGACTCGTTGAGCGGGCTCGGAGCACGTGGGACAGTTGATAACCACCTCATCAATGGCGGGGCGATGGGGATCGAGTTCGGAGAGGTCGCGGCCGGCCAGTGCGGAGAGCTCGGCCCTCGATCCCACGCACGTGTAGTGCCCCGCTGAGCAGGTCCATATCGGAAGCGGAGTCCCCCAGAATCGGTCGCGCGAGAGGGCCCAGTCCACATTGTTGGACAGCCACTCCCCGAATCGACCGTCTCGAATATGTGAGGGATGCCAGTCGACCGTCTGGTTTTCGCTCATTAATGTCTCGCGGAACTGACTCGTCGCGATGTACCAGGAGGGCTTGCCCCAATAGATGAGCACGGTGCCGCATCGCCAGCAGTGCGGGAGAGAGTGGGTGTAGTCGAAACGGCGAATCAAGAGGCCGCGACGTTCGAGCTCGTCGTTGATGTCGTGATTGGCCTCGCGGACGGCTCGACCCTTCAGCCAAGAGACGTCATCAGTAAAACATCCGTCGGGACCCACCGGATTCAAGGTGGGCATTCCGTGAGCCTTAGTGACCTGGCGGTCAATCTCACCGAAGGCCGGCGACTGGTGAACGAGGCCCGTACCATCTTCGGTCGTCACGTAGTCGGCCGCCACCACGTAAAAGGCGTCGGTCCCCTCGGGCACGGCAACGTCCTCAAAGGGACGCGCGTAGCGCACTCCGAGTAACGCCGTTCCGGGAAATGTGCCCTGAACGCTCGCTCCCTCCCCGAAGACGGACTCCACCAAGTCTTGCGCCACCACAACCCCACCCACCACGGCGTAGGTGATGTCGGGGTTCACCGCTATCGCGATGTTGCTGAGTAGCGTCCACGGGGTCGTCGTCCAGACGGCCAGGTGGGTCGCTCCCGCCAGATCGCGACCTCCGTCATCGGTGATCTTGAGGCTGACGTAACAGCTTTCGTCAACTTCATCGGTGTACACCCCGGGTTGACCCAGTTCGTGACTGGATAGTGCGGTTCCGCACCTCGGACAGTAGGGCACGACCTTGAGGTCCTCGTAGAGAAGACCGCGAGAAAAGAGTTGTTGAAGTTGCCACCACACGGACTCCACGTAGGCGGGGGTGAAGGTGAAGTAGGCGTTCTCCATATCGGTCCAGTAACCGATTCGCTCAGTAAGTCGTTCAAACTCTCCGACGTAGGTCAGCACCGACTCTCGACACAGACGCGTGAACTCCGCAACTCCCACTTCCTCGACGATGGCGCGCTTTCCCGAAATCCCGAGTTGCTTCTCGACTTGAACCTCCACGGGGAGTCCGTGAGTGTCCCAACCCGCACGACGAGCTACGAAGCGCCCGCGCATCGTCCAGTAACGACAGAAAAGGTCCTTGTAGACCCGAGCCCACACGTGGTGGAGCCCGGGCTTGCCGTTGGCCGTGGGGGGACCCTCGTAAAAGACCCAGGGCTCGGCACCCTGTCGCGCGCTGAGGGTCCGTTCGAACACCCGATTCTCGCGCCAGCGAGCGAGCTCGCGCTCCTCAAGGGCCACAAAATTCATCTCAGCGCTGACGGGGCGAAACACGGTACTCCTCACACGAGTCGGTCCATCGTACCGAACTCGCGAGAATCTACAGCCGACCGAATCGCTCGTCGAGCCACGCGATCGGAAGCTGCTCAAGGGAGTCGAGAACGAGGTCGGCGAGTCCGAAGGCGGGTAGGGACCGATCGGAGCGGGTCGGAACGGCCACAATGGACATCCGACCCGCGGCGGCGGCGATAACCCCGGCGGCGGAGTCTTCGAAGACGAGACACTCTTCGGGACGCACCCCCAGGCTCTGGGCCGCGCTCAAAAACACGGCGGGGTGGGGTTTGCCGAACTGTTCAAACTGAGCCGAGTGAATGGTGTCAAACGGGGAACGCAAGTCAAAGTGAGAGAGGATTCTCTCGATGAGCGCCAGCGGTGTCGACGACGCCAGGGCGATAACCCCTCGCTCTCGAGCCCGCTCCACCGCCTCGCGAGCCCCGGGGAGCTCGCGCCCCTTCTCTTCGACCAAATCACCCACCCGCCCCAAGAGCCGTTCTGTCACTTCGTCATTTGAGGGTCCGCTCCACGGGTACTTACGTCGCCAAAAAGCGACCACTTCTGAGACGTACATTCCTTTGGTGGAGCGGTCTTCGACCTCAGAAATCTCCACGCCAAGAGCGCCGAAAATCTCCACTTCGGCTTCGTGCCACAACACCTCCGTGTCGAAGAGCAGTCCGTCCATGTCAAACAGGGTGGCGCGCGAAATAACCATGGTCCAGACTGCCACAGCGCAGAATCACCCTAAAGTGGGGCGTGGCTCCCGTGCGGCGATGTACCCCCATGGACGCTCGGCGTCTCGCAGAGGGGGTTTCTCGTCATCTTGAGCGACTTCACCGTCTCCAACCCCTCGTCAATCCTTCGGTGGATACGTCGGGGCTCGCCGTCGTCTTCACCCAGATGTGTGGCGACATCTGGGTTGACGACTCGGGTGGGTCTCTTCACGGCCACCTCAGCGCGCGTCTTCTGGACGATGACAACAGTGGGGAAATCGGGGCGTTCAGTGGCCCCGATGCGGTGACCTTCGAATCGACGGGCGTACTGGCGCGGCTCGTGGACCACGCCCACTCGACGTGGTTGTCTCGGGGTGCCCGGTTCCACTCAGTCTGGTCACCCCTCGAAGAGTTCCGCGCCTGGACGAGTCTCGGGTACGAACCCACAGCACTCTCCCTGGAGAGAGAGTGGGGAACGTGGACATCTTCGCAGAGTCCCGAGGGTGTCACCGTGCGTGTCGCTCGCACGGACGACTTGTTAGCCCTTCAGGACCTCGACGCCGAGATCGATCGGGCTCACCACGACGCCGTCGATCCCTCCTCGCGAAGCAGATTGGTGGATCTCCTCGAGGATCCCGAGGTGACCTACCTGGTTGCTGAACACGAACACCGAGTGATCGGACAAATCGCCGCGTGGAGCCTCGGAGCGCTCGTGGGCTACTTCCCCGAGACCCTGCACTTGAGCGACCTCGCGGTGGCGCCCCCGTTTCGCCGGCGCGGCGTGGCCGCTCTTCTCATCCGCGAGGTTGTCCGCCAACACTCCGAGGACACGCGCGTCGTAGAGACACGAAGCCGAGTCATCAATTCGGGGGCGTCAGCCCTCTGGGCGAACCTAGGGTTCGAGACCGCGTTTGTACGTCTGGAGCGAACCCTCCGTTAGCCGAGAGCGCCCTCGATGGCACTCACGAGCGTAGGGTCTTCCGGAGTCACTTGAGGGGCGAAACGAGAGACCGTGCCGTCGGGAGCCACGAGGAACTTTTCGAAGTTCCACCGGATATCTCCCGCGTACCCGTCAGCGTCCGCGACGCTCGTCAGATCCGCGTAGAGCGGGTGGCGACCGTCACCGTTGACCTCGATCTTCTCGAACAACGGGAAGGTTACTCCGTAGGTGGTCGAACAGAAGGTCTGAATCTCCTCGGCCGTACCAGGCTCTTGCCCCATGAACTGGTTGCACGGGAAGCCGAGCACGCTAAAGCCGCGGGCCTCGTACGTCTTTTGCAGTTCCTCAAGTCCGGAGTACTGGGGAGTCAGTCCACACTTGGAGGCCACGTTCACCAGAAGCAGGGTCTTACCCCGATACTGTTCGAGCGATCCGGGCTCACCAGCCAGAGTGGAAATAGGGTGCGCAAAGATGTCCATGTGGTCAACCTAACGGTTGCGCACCCCTAGTGTCACCCTGGTGATTGCCGCAACCATCGTTAACCAGACTCTGGTCGTTACCGAACGACCAGACCCCCTTCCGGGGCCCGGCGAGGTTGTCGTTGCGGTCAGCTACAGCGCCCTTAACGTGGCGGACCGCCTCCAGGTGCACGGGCACTACCCCGCTCCCCCCGGAGTCATCGAGGACGTCCCCGGGCTCGAACTCTCGGGCATCGTCGTGGGACGGGGTGACGGGGTGGATGACGAATCACTAGGTCGCCGCGTCAGTGCCCTCGTGGGGGGAGGGGCTCACGCCACCCGCTGTGTGGTGCCGCTCGAGCATCTCGTCGACATTCCCGATGACATCAGTGATCTCAGCGCGGGTGGGTGGAGCGAGGGAGTCGTCACCGCCCACGACGCTCTCATCACCCAAGCGGGTTTGAGGCCCGCAGAACGAGTGGTCATTTCTGGAGCTAGTGGTGGCGTCGGGCACCTCGGGGTTCAAATCGCGGCCCTCCAAGGTGCCGAGGTCGTCGCGGTCACCCGCGACCACCAGCACGACGAGGCTCTGCGGGCACTGGGGGCTAGCGAGGTCGTCAGCGTCGAGGAAGTCGACAACCTCGAACCGGTTGACGTGGTCCTCGAACTGGTGGGCTCGGTACATTTAGAACGAGTGCTACCACGGATGCGATACGGGGGCCGGGTGGTAGTCATCGGCACGGGGGCGGGACGAAGTGCGCACCTGAACCTGGGCCACGTGATGGCCAACCGGCTCCGGATTACCGGATCCACCCTTCGCTGGCGTGAACGCGCCGAGAAGAGCGCCGCCATCGACGCCGTGCGTCGAGATCTGGGGTCCGCCTGGGCGTCCGGAACGCTTCGCGTGTCGGTGGCCGGCGTCTTCGACCTCGCCGACATTGGCCTCGCCTTCGACGAGTTCTCTCGTCCCGGCAAGTTCGGCAAAATACTGGTGAGGATGCCCCGTGAGTGAGGCGCCTCACCCCTCACGGTGCTCACCGACTCGCGCTGACTACGACGCCATTCTCCGCGCTCACTCGGCAGCAGAGCAGCGGGGAGAACGCAGCTACCTCGACCCCTCGACCGGCCTCGTCGTCCTAACCAGACGAGCGCACCTCGAGCGAGGACGTTGCTGTTCGAGCGGCTGTCGGCACTGCCCGTGGGTTGAAGACCCCGTCTAGAGCGACTCGAGCGAGTGGAAGTCGAGCCCCCACGCCTCCGCCACCGGGGCGTAGGTCACGCGGCCCTCCACCACGTTGACGCCCTCGTACAAAGCGCGATTCTGAGAGGTGGCCTCCCGCCAGCCCCGATCAGCCAAGGTCGCTACGTACGGCAGGGTGGCGTTGGCGAGAGCCTGAGTTGACGTCGTCGGTACGGCCCCCGGCATGTTCGCCACGCAGTAGAACACCGAGTTGTGAACTCGAAACGTCGGTTCGGAGTGAGTTGTCGGACGAGTGTCCTCAAAGCATCCACCCTGGTCCACCGAGATATCCACCAGGACTGAGCCGGGGCGCATTTCGCTCACCAACTGGTTGGACACCAGCTTGGGGGCCTTTGCTCCGACCACCAAGACCGCCCCGACGACAATGTCAGCTCGCCGGCAGGACTCCTCGAGCGTGAGGTGAGACGACGCGAGTGTTTGCACTCGGCCGGAGAAGTGCTGGTCAACCTCGCGAAGTCGATCCAGATTGCGGTCCAGGATGGTGACGTCAGCCTCGAGACCCACGGCCATCTGAGCCGCCGCGACTCCGGCCACTCCCGCGCCAATAACCACCACGTTGGCCGCGAGAACTCCCGGTACTCCACCAATCAGGGTTCCGTGTCCGCCCCCGGGGCGCATCAAGTGGTAGGCCCCGACCAAGGTCGCCATGCGACCCGCCACTTCACTCATCGGAGTCAGGAGCGGCAGGGAGTTGTTAGCGGTTCTCACCGTCTCGTACGCGATGGCGACATTGCCGGCAGCGAGGAGGGCGTCAGTGCACTCGCGCGACGCCGCCAGGTGGAGGTACGTGAACAGAACTTGGTTCTCTCGAGCACTCAGGCGCGGATACTCGGCGGCGATGGGTTCTTTCACCTTCACCAAAAGGTCCGCACTGGCCCACACGTCGTCGGCACTCTCCACCATGGTGGCACCATTGGCCACGTAGTCCGAGTCATCGATGGACGAACCCAACCCCGCCGAGCGCTCGATGAGAACGCGGTGTCCGGCCGTCGTGAGTTCCCGGACCCCCGCTGGGGTGATGGCCACCCGATTCTCGTCGGGCTTGATTTCCTTAGGTACGCCGATGATCATCGTTGATCACCCTTTCTCGTAGTGAACCTCGCGCTGACCACGCTACTCAGTCGACCGTGTCGTAGGAGACGCGAGGTTGTTGGAAGAAGTTGGTCTTGCCCCGAGTCACCCACCACGTCAGGGCGACGAAGGGAATGCTCGACAACAGAACGATGTCGTCCGGCAAGGCGGCCCTACCGCCCGCCTTAATGACATCCCAGCACACGTAGAGCAAGACGACTCCACCGACGAGGGGAAGAATAATTAACGAGATGGTGGACCGAAGGGAGTGTCCCCATGTCCGACGAAACGCCCACGCACACGCCAATCCGGTCACGCCGTAGTAGAAGGCAACCAGAACACCGATGTTTGAGACGAGGTTGTTGAACACCGAACTCGCCGAGGACGAAATAGTCGTCAGGAAGATTCCCACCATAGAAAACACCGCGACCAAGATGGTGCCGACCACGGGGGTTTGAAAGCGGGGGCTGATGCGTGCGAACACCTTCGGGAACACACCGTCGCGGGCCATCGACAGTGTGATGCGGGCTGCCGGTAGGACCGTCGTCTGAGTCGTCGCCACCGTCGAGGACAACACCGCGAAGATCATCACGTAACTGGCCCACGGCCCGGCGAACTGTTGACCGAAGTAGAACAGCACGGACGTTCCTTGAGCGTTGATCGCGCTCGGACCGAGCAGCATCTGCACGGCCACCATATTGAGAAGGAACACAAAGAGGAGTAGCCACATCGAAATAATTCCGGCCCGGCCCGGAATTCGACTGGCCTGCTTCGACTCTTCGTTGAGATTCACCGCAGTGTCCCACCCCCAAAAGAAGAAGACTCCCAGGGCGAGACCTTGAGCTAGAGCGGTGGTTCCGTGGATGTTCAAGGGATTGAGCCACGAGAGGGAGAGGTTCATCGAGTGGACAGGGTGGTGGAGGGCGACCTTAATGATTCCGCCAATGGAGAACACGATGACCACCGTGTACTCGATGAGAACCATGACCCATTGTGCGTTGGTCGTCCAACGAATCCCGACAACGCAGATCCACGTCACGAACACCAGCCACAGGGCGGCGACCCAGGCCACCGCGGTCGTCGAGTTCACCGTCGACAGCGACACCGCGTTGAAGGCCGAGTGCAGAAACTGGAGGGTGTAACCCCCCGCGAGCAACGGTGCCGTCGTGCAGAACAGTACCGACGCACCCACCTGAACCCACCCGTTGATCCAGCCGAATGACGGATTCACCACTTGAGCGAGCCACGAGTAGCTCGCTCCGCAGTTGGGATTCCGACGATTGAGGTGAAAGTAGCTGTACGCGATGAAGAGAACCGGGATGAAGGACACGATGAGAACAGAAGGCGCGGCCAACCCCACGCCGGCAATCGCCACGACCGCGCCGATGGTGGAGGCGAGCGAGTACGCCGGCGCCACCGAGGACACCGCCACCGCCGTGGAGTCAAAGAGGCTGAGTTCTTCGGCCCTGAGCATCGCCGCTCTCTCCGAATCAGGTACCGGTGCCCCAAAGGGTCCGATGACATCATTCACCGACATACATCCTCCTCACCATTGGCACTGCCCTAGCTCTTTTCGATGACGCCACCGGGTTGTCACACCTCGATGTTGTGCATCACGTGCTTGACCCGGGTGTAGTCCTCGAAGCCGTAAACCGACAGGTCCTTTCCGTACCCGGAACTCTTGAAGCCCCCGTGAGGCATCTCGGCCACGATAGGAATGTGGGTGTTCACCCACACGCACCCAAAATCGAGGTCGCGAGTAAAGCGCATGGCTCGACCGTGATCGGACGTCCACACCGACGATGCCAGACCGTACTGAACACCGTTAGCCCACTCCAGGGCCTGGGCGTCGTCCGAGAAACGTTGCACGGTGATCACCGGGCCGAAAATCTCGTTCTGGATCATCTCGTCGTCCTGGCGCAGGTCAGCGACCACGGTCGGTGCGATGAAGAAACCCTCGTCTCCGAGTTGACCTCCGCCCACCACCACGGAAGCGTGCGACGGCGTTCTCTCCAAGAATCCCGTTACTCGGGCGAACTGGTTCTGATTGTTGACCGGTCCGAGGAAGGCGTCGTCATCGTCACGCGGTCCGGCCTTCGTCGCGGCGGCTTGAGCTGCGAGGGCGTCGACGAAGTCCCCGTACACCTTGTCCGCGACGAGCACTCGCGTCGCCGCGGTGCAGTCCTGGCCCGAATTGAAGTACCCGCCAATAGCAATACCCTCGGCGGCCGCCTGCACGTCGACGTCGTCGAAGACGACGACAGGCGCCTTGCCACCCAACTCCAGGTGGACTCGCTTGAGCGTGTTCGCCGAACTCACGGCCACTTCTTTTCCAGCGCGCACCGAACCCGTCACCGACGCCATGGCCGGAACAGGGTGCTCAATCAGTGCGCGACCCGTGTCGCGGTCGCCACAAATGACGTTCAACACTCCCGCGGGGAGAACCTCGGCCATCAATTCCGCCATCAGCAACGTGGACGCCGGGGTCGTGTCGGAGGGCTTTAGCACCATCGCGTTACCGGCGGCGATCGCCGGAGCCCACTTCCACACTGCCATCATCATGGGGTAGTTCCACGGGGTCACTGCGGCGCAGACTCCGATCGGCTCACGCCGGATGTAACTCGTCATTCCCTCCATGTACTCCGTGGCCGCGCGACCCTCTAAGACCCGAGCGGCACCCGCGAAGAAGCGAATCTGGTCGATCATCGGCGGGATCTCCTCCGCCATGGTGACCGACATAATCTTCCCGCAGTTCTCCGACTCCACGTCCACTAACCGAGAGGCGTTCGCTTCCAGGATGTCCGCGACTCGAAGAAGTGCGCGGCTGCGCTGAGACGGTGTAGCCCGACGCCACGACTGGAACGCTCGAAGTGACGACTGCACCGCGTCATCCACGTCCTCCGCACTTGACACGGGCATTTCGGCGAAGGGCTGTCCAGTCGCCGGGTTGATCAGTTCGACGTAGCGCCCGCCGCGTGGCGCGACGTACTCCCCGTTGATGAAATTGGCCAGTCGACGCATCAGAATTCCCCCATTAACCATCAGTTTTTCGGCTTCCCGGTGACGACACTTTGCCAGAGCCCTTTGGGGTTTGCAAATGTTTCGTAGTGATTAAGTCTGCTACTGAGAAAAATATTGCGTATTTCGTCACCAATTGCCGCTAGGATGTCCCTATCCGCAGCATCGAACCAATGGTTCGGGGCGGGAGAAACCAATGTCAGCAGCGAACTCACACAAGTCGAAGTCCGCGGGCGCTCACCGGTCACTGGAACTGGTGTCCTCTCGTACCTCCCTCGACGCGGTGGATCGACGGATCATCGAACTCCTCCAGCGTGACGGGCGGCGACCCTACGGAGCGATTGCTGAAGAAGTCGGACTCTCAGAAGCAGGCGTGCGTCGGCGCGTCCAGCGACTGAAGGACGCCGGCGTCATGCAGATTGTTGCGATTACCGATCCGTTGCAACTCGGCTACGGCCGTGAAGCACTGATCGGAATTCGTGTTCACGGTGACGTACGCACGGTGGCGGACAAAGTGGCTGCTATCGAGGAAGCGAATTACGTCGTGATGACGGCAGGAAGTTTTGACCTCATTGCAGAGGTCATTGCGGTCAACGACGACGCCTTGGTTCATCTCTTGAATGACTCGATCCGGAGTATTCCGGGAGTGACCGAGGTGGAGACGTTCCTCTACCTGAAACTAGCTAAACAAACGTACGCATGGGGTGCGAAATGACAACCGAAGAAATCCTTACTGACGGCATCACCGTCGATAATCCTAAACAGGCCAGCCACGAGTTCTCGGAGCGGGCTCGTCGGCACCTTTGGCTCCAAATGTCGCGCATGGGCGCCTACGACGAGTCGCACGAAATCCCGATCATCGTGCGAGGCGAAGGCACTCGGGTGTACGACGCCAACGGCAAGGAGTACTTCGACGGTATTTCGGGGCTCTTCACCAATGCGCTCGGACACGGCCGTCCCGAAATGGCTGAAGCCGCAGCGAAGTCGTGGAGTGAGATGGCGTTCTTTCCTATTTGGACCTACGCCCACCCCAACGCCATCCGACTCGCCGAAAAGCTCGCGTCCCTCGCCCC
Organism: Actinomycetes bacterium; assembly: GCA_021826255.1. Taxonomy (GTDB): domain Bacteria; phylum Actinomycetota; class Acidimicrobiia; order Acidimicrobiales; family RAAP-2; genus RAAP-2. The sequence continues at coordinate 9,057 of JAKBAZ010000001.1, read as the reverse complement.
GGGCGATCTCAATCGCGTCTTCTTCACGACCGGTGGCGCCGAGGCCAACGAGAGTGCGTGGAAGCTCGCCCGCCAGTACCACAAGCTTCGCGGTGAACCCGATCGCTACAAAGTCATCAGTCGAGACATCGCCTATCACGGCACCACGATGGGAGCGCTCACCATCACCTCACTCGAGGGATACCGTGAGCCCTTCCAGCCCCTCGTGCCCGGTGCGGTGAAGGTTCCGGCCGTCAACTTTTACCGAGCGACCGAACACGCCGACGACTTTGGGGCGTTCGGCCTCTGGTCGGCCCACCACATCGAAGAGGCGATTCTGCGCGAAGGGCCCGAGACCGTGGCGGCGGTTTTCCTCGAGCCGGTTCAGAACGCCGGTGGGTGCTTCACGCCTCCCCCCGGCTACTGGCAAGCGGTTCGGGAAATCTGTGATCGGTACGGTGTCGTCCTCGTATCGGACGAGGTGATCTGCGCCTTTGGTCGCCTCGGTACGTGGTTCGGGGGCCAGAAGTACGACTACGTCCCCGACATCATCACCGCCGCGAAGGGAATCACGGCCGGCTACGCCCCCCTCGGAGCGATGATTGTGTCCGACCGCCTGGCCGAACCGTTCCAAGACGGAGACACGTCGTTCCCCCATGGATTCACCTGGGCCGGACACCCAATGTCCACTGCCGTGGCCCTCACGAGCATTGACATCATCGAGCGCGAACACGTGCTCGACAACGTGCTCGCCAATCAGCAGTACTTCCAGGACAGCCTCGACGCACTGCGAGACCTACCCATTGTCGGTGACGTGAGAGGGACCGGATATTTCTGGGGTGTCGAACTGGTGAAGGACCAGAACACTCGAGAGACCTTTACGGGTGACGAGGCCGAACACCTCCTGCGAGGCTTTATCTCTCCCGAGATGTTTAAGCGAGGGCTGATTTGTCGATCGGACGACCGTGGTGACCCGGTGGTCCAGTTGGCTCCGCCACTCATTTCAACCCGTGAGGACATTGACTTCATGGTGGGAGTTCTGCGCGACGTCTTTACCGACGCCGTCGGTCGACGCTTCTGATGACGTCCTCCCACCCGGTGTGGTGGGAGGACGTCGACGTCCGCGTCTCGCGTCCTCCGCTTCAAGGAGACGTGGACGCGGATGTCGTGGTCGTGGGAGCCGGTTTCACCGGGCTCTGGAGCGCCTGGGAGTTAATGCGACGAGATCCCTCACTTCGCGTCGTCATCCTTGAGGCCGAACACGTCGGCTTCGGGGCGTCGGGGCGAAACGGGGGGTGGGCGTCGGCCCTCTTCCCCGTGCCACTCACTGCCGTGGCGCGGGAGTACTCCGTCGACCACGCCCTCCATCTCGCGCGGTTTCTCGCCGACGCCGTCAGTGATCTCGGCCGGACACTGATCGAGGAGGGCATCTCGGCGGACTTTACCCAAGGCGGTACGTTGAGCGTGGCGAGACTTCCCGCGCACGTGCAACGCCTGCAAGGAGAGATACGAGACGCCCACGCCCTCGGGCTCTCCGACAACGACGTCCGCTGGCTCTCTGCGGCCGACCTAGAGGCGAGGGCCCGGGTGTCGGGAGCGTTGGGAGCACTGTTTTCCCCCCACTGCGCTCGGGTGCACCCCGCCAAGTTGGTACACGGACTCGCGCGGCGCGTGGAGGAACGCGGAGCCATCATCGCCGAACGGTCTCGGGTGACGCGACTTCGCCACCACTCGCCCACGAAACGCGCCGAGGTCCTCACTACCGCTGGACGAGTTCGAGCGGACGTCGTCGTACAGGCCACGGAGGCGTACACCCCCGCGCTAGGACCTCGTCGCGGTGTCGTTCCCCTCTACTCGCTGATGATTGCGACTGAACCCCTCGACGACTCCTGGTGGGCTCGACACGGATTCGAGCAACGAGAGACGTTCGCCGACGGACGACACATGATTATTTATGGCCAGCGCACAGCCGATAATCGTGTCGCGTTTGGTGGTCGGGGCGCCCCGTACCACGTGGGCTCGGGAGTCGACCCACGATTCGATCACGACCCGCGCGTCTTTTCCGCTCTCGCCGACACCCTCAGAGAGTTGTTTCCCGAGTTCGATGCCGCCATCACGCACCAATGGGGCGGACCGCTCGCCATGCCCCGAGACCACTACCCTCGAGCGAACGTTGACCTCGTTCGCGGCGTCGCCAGAGCAGGCGGGTACACGGGTGACGGTGTGACCATGAGTTTCGTGATGGGTCGCCAGGTCGCCCGGATGATTCTCTCGCCCTCCGAGAGCGAGGACCACCTCGTGGACGACATCCTCACTCGCCCGCCTCGGCGCTGGGAGCCTGAGCCCCTGCGCTACCTCGGCATCAACGCCGGCCTTCGCCTCGCCGAAAGAGCCGACCTCGACGAATCGCGCCAGCGCCCGTCGAGGGCGGCCCGCTGGCTCGAACGACTCTGGTGACTTAACCCCGGGTCGTGGTCGTCGTTCCCGTCAGGCCACCCAGCCCACCGAGAGAGCCCGTCAGGGATCCCAAGCCCTGGCCGGGCGAGGAGTGCTTGGGGGCAACGACGTTCAGGGGCTTGTTGTAGGAGATGACTTGTGCCGACACGCTGGTTACGGACCCCGACGTCGTAGTCAGTCCCAGCGAGAGAGCGGTGAGCTCACCCGCCGCTCCCACCGTCTCACTGATCTTCACACTCTTCACGCCCTTGATCGGGAGAGTCGTACCCACGAGGAGGGACGCCACGGCCGGATTCACGGTGGCCGAGTAGGTGGAGAAGGTTCCGTGGTGGGACACCTTGGCGCCCGCCAGTACCAGCGCCCCAGTCTTCGGGCGAGCCAGGAGTGACCCGAGTAGGGACAGTGAACCGAGTTTCTGTGGTGAGCGGTACCAAGTTCGATTCCCGAGGTTGGGCGATGAGTAGTAGAGCGTGTTGTTCACCACTTCGACGTTGAGGGCGGTGGCTGAGGCGAGAAGCGGGATGGACAACTGCGAGGTGAGTGACGGATGGGCCACGTTCAACTTCACCACTCCATTGACCACCTTCAACCCCCCGTAGCCAACACTCAAGGAAAAGTCGACGGTGGACACGGCGCGCCCGTGAAGGGCGAGGGGGTCGGTCACCGTCTTGGCTCCCGCCAGAGCCGGAAGGCCGAGCGACGAGAGAGCGATGAGGAGAGAGGCACCAGCGTGGAGGGGGCGTAATGACATATCGTCACCCTAACGGCGGGTTCCAGGACGCGTGGCACGCGAGCGTGAGGCGCGTCTAAGAATCTCGGGCTTAGTCGAGAGGTTCCCCGAGCAACTCAACGAGGAGGTCAAACGCAATGTTTCTCCCCGAGGCGATGAACCCGATTGTCGACGCGTCGTCGTCCACCAAATTCCGGACGATGGCGGCGTAGGGGGTGGCGGCAGACCCTTCAAACACGAGGCCGTTCACTTCCAGCGCCTCGCGAACCCCCTGTCGAATCAGATGTTCGTCGACCAACACGAGAGGAATCTTCTCTTCCTCAATGAGGGCGTTGGTTAACGCTCCTTCGTCTCCACCGCCCGCCAAGCCATCCGCGATGGTGGGACGATGGTGAACTTGATTCATCGGAGTGCCGTGCAGCACGTGGTACATCGCGGCTGAGTTGGTGGGTTGAACTCCGGTAATACGCAGTGACTCTCTACCGAGCACCCGTCGCGCAACGAGGGCTCCACTCATCAGCCCGCCACCCCCGACGGGGACGACCAGATGGTCGAGGTGGGGGACTTGGGCGAACAGTTCGTCGAAGACGGTGAACTGCCCGGCAATCACGTGGGTGTGATTGAACGGAGAGATGTACTGAATACTTCGTTGATCGGCGAGTTCCACTGCGTGAGCCTGGGCCTCGTCGTAGGAGTTCCCGTACTGAATGAGTTCAACGTCGTATCGACGAAGTTTGGCGACCTTCGCCGCCGACGCGTTCGCCGGGACCACGACCGTCGCGGGCACCGACAGAAGGGTGGAAGCGTGGGCGACCCCGAGTCCGTGATTACCCGCTGACGACGTAATAACCGCCCCCGACGGATCTTCGCGATGAGCGGCCGAGACCGCCGCCAGGCCTCCACGGACCTTGAATGAACCGGTGATCTGCATGCTCTCGAGCTTCGCGATGACCGAGCGGCCCCGGGCTCTCAGGCTCACCGAGGGAGTGGGTTCAAGGTACCGAGAAACGACGCGCCGAGCCTCGTCGAGTTGCTCCTCCGAGGGAACGGTGACGTCGGGACGCATCTCGTCCACACTACCCGCGCTCAGAATCTCCGAGTTTCGTTACGCTTCGGTGGTGACTCTGCTCACGGTGGCCGCCCTCAGCGTTGCGTCGTACGCGGGCACCATGGTGGACAACTTCTTCGCCTTCGTCGCTCAATTGACCTTGACTCCCGCGGATCACCGCGGGGCCGTAAGTGCGGCGCAGAGCGTGGGTGTGGGAACTCTCGTGATCGTGGCCCTTGGACTGGGCAACCTGCTACGGCTCGTGCCGTTGAGTGTGTTTGGACTCTGCGCACTCGCCCCCTGGGCCCTCGCCCTTCACTCCGCCCGCCACCGGCACGACCCTCGTACCTCCACTCGTCGAGGCGTCATCGCGACCTTTACCGCCACCGTAGCGTTGGGTGGGGACAACATCGCGGTCTGGACCCCCCTGCTACGCGCCGGTGGAATCGCCCACGCGCTCGTCGTTCTCGTCGTCTTCGCGGTGGGTCAACTGGGCTTCGTTTCACTCGCTCGATTGACCGCCCAGCACCCCCGACTCGTGGGGTTCGGTGAACGGGCCGGCCAGTGGGTGCTTCCCGCCATTTACGCGAGCCTCGGCGTCATCATCCTTCTCGAAACCGGGGTCTTATAAGACCGGTAGCCTTGGAGGGTGGATGCAGCGTCGCCTCCCCAGACGCTTCGTCGTCTCACGGTCATCGTGGCCCTCCAGTGGATTGGGGCCACGCTCGGACTCCCCCTTCTCCCCCTCTTCCTAGAGCACCGTGGAGGCACACCACACGTCATTGGTCTCATCATGGCCGCGTTTTTCGTGGCGGGTGTCTTGACCCAGTACGTTCTCGGACACGCGAGCGACCGCTGGGGTCGGCGCCCCATCATGGTGAGTGCCCTCATCGCCTACGGACTGGCGTCGATGACGTTCGCCCTGCCACTCTCCGCGCTGTGGTTCGCGGGATCTCGCCTCATTCAGGGTGCCGCGGCCGGGGCGCTCGAGGTCACCGCACTGTCGGCCGTGTCGTCGCTCTACCCCGAACACGAGAGGGGTCGGGCCGTCGCCCGAATACTTTCCGCTCAGCTCTTGGGTGTCGCCGTGGGGCCACTCGCCGGCGCCATTACCTCGGTCAAGAATCTGGGCTGGGTGTTCGTCGCGACCGGGGTGGCGAGCCTGGTGGCGGCCGTCGTCGCGTCGGAACTCCCCCTTGGCGATCGAGACTCTGCAAGCGGTGAACTCGTCGGTGTGTCGTGGTCTCCTCGACTCGTGGGGTCTCTCGTCGCGGGAGCGGCCACCGGACTCACCATCGGAGTGTACGAAGCCTGTTGGACACTCCTGATGAACTCCCACCACGCGACCACTCTCGAGATCCGACTGAGCTGGACCCTTTTCTCGATCCCCTGGCTCGCCCTTAGTCGAGTTGGCGGGTGGCTCGCCGATCACGGTAACCGTCGAATCATCGCCCTCGCGGGGCTCTGGAACGGAGCCCTGTTTCTCTCCATTTACCCCCATATTCACAACAACGTCGTCATGTTGTTCGTGGGATCGCTCGAGTCCATTGGGGCCGCCGCCAGTGTTCCGGCCATCTCCTCGCTGCTGACCCAAGGCGCCCACCCCGACGAGATGGGTCGACGCCAGGGCCTGTTCGCCACCGCCCAGACCTCGGCGCTGGCCCTCGCGGCCATGGTGTCCGGCTTCCTCTTCACCCGCTCCCCCGCCCTGCCCTTCAGCGTCGTGGCCGTGGTGTCGGCACTGCTGTCGTCAACGACGCTGTGGTGGTGGCGCGACACTCGGGGTCGGATTACTCACGCTCAGTTGTAACGGGCTATTCGCCTTCCGAGGATGAGCCGTCGTCGTGATGGGATGTACCCACCACGTGAAAGCTGGCCGTGGCTGACGCGGAACTGGTGCTGGTGGAACGCGTAGCCGACGACGTCGTGGAGGTCGCCGACTTCAGGGCACTCGCCGAGTGGGTCGATGACCTCTGAAGCGCGAGGTGACCCACGCCGACGGCCGCCAGCAACGCTACTGCGGCTGCACCCGCGTTCGTCCAAGCCTGCACCTTCTTCTTCACCGGGCGATACATACGTCCTCCTTCAACGACGTCCAGTGTCACAGGGCCACCTGAAGAAGCACTAGGGAAGATTTAAAGCGCTGGTAACAAAAAGTCCAAGATTTTCGCCCGACCTAAGAAACTCCTAAGCCCCGGTGCTCCACAATGGTGGGGTACGGCTAACCCCTCACAGAGTCGTTCAGATGATTGTCATCTATTAGGGAGGAAGAGGATCAGTGTCAGTTAGTTCAATTCACGACGGTTCCGCCGGGGATCAAGCGTTCAAAGTCGAAACCCACGGTATCGACTTCATTCCCACGGCTGAGAGGTGGGCGACCCCACGCAACATCGGAGCGATGTGGGCGGGAAGCGCCATCAATATGGAGTACTTCATTTACGGGGCTCTCCTCATGGGGTTCGGATTCAGTTTCTGGACCGCCGTATCCATCATCGTCATCGGCAACCTCTCCTATCTGTTGCTCGGAGTGGCCTCACTCCAAGGGCAAGAGTCGGGAACTACGGCGTTCACCACCTCACGCGCGGCGTTCGGGACCCGGGGCTCCAAATTGGTGTCTCTCTTTAACTGGATCACCCAGCTGGGCTTCGAGACGGAAGGACTCATCCTCATCGTGGGGGCCGTCCTCGTACTCGCCCAGTACGCGGGCGTGACCATCAATAGCCCCACCAAAGTCGTGGTCATCATTCTCGCCGCCGCCACCCAAGCCGTCATGCCCTACCTGGGGCACGCCACGATGGTGAGAGTTCTACGAGCACTGATTATCCCCTTCGCCATCATCTTCGCCGTCTTCGCCATTTTCGAGGTGGGACACGCTCACCCCGGATCCGTTGTCGTGTTCGCTCACGGTTGGGAGCCCTACAGCGCGGGACTGGCCTTCACCATCGCGTTGTCGGGTCTGGGCTGGACCGAGTGCGGTAACGACTACACCCGCTACCTGCCCCGCGACTCCAAGCGTTCCGCGGTCGTCGGGTGGATCTTTCTCGCCACCGCTCTTCCGGAGATCATCATGATGATTCTCGGCGCGCTGGCCTACTCCTACCTCTCCACGTCTCAAGTCTGGAACAGCGCCAATCCCTTCGTGGCCCTCTACCACCAAAAGGGGCTCCCGAGCTGGTTCGTTGTTGTCTTTCTCCTCTTCGCCATCGTGCAACTCTTTGGCATCAACTCCCTCGATCTCTACTCGTCGGGTGTCTCGGTGCAGGCACTCGGTTTGAAGCTCAAGCGCTATCAGGCGGTGGTCCTCGACTCTGTTATCGCGTGCGCGCTGACGATTTGGGCCGAGTTCGGCTCCACCTTCTCGCTCTACATGAAGGACTTCGTCGGGGTCATCATCGTGTGGATCGCCCCCTGGTTCGCCATCTTCGTCGTCGACTGGCTGCTTCGGGGCCGGCGCTACGACGCCGAGGCCCTCCAGAGCACCGAGCCGGGAAATCGGTACTGGGGCTCAGCCGGCGTGAACTGGAACGCGCTGATCGCCTTCGCGGTGGGTCTCGTTCTCGCCACCAGCGCGTTCTCCAAGGCCCCGCCACCCGTGAACTTTCCCCTCCACTGGATGACGCCCTTCTCCAACCACTTCGGCGCCTTCTACTGCAACGGCACCGCGGCGGCGAACTGCGGCCCGGCGGGATGGTTCGGGGGGGCCGACATGTCCGTCTTCTTCGGAATTATCTCGGCCGCACTCGTCTACGTCGTCCTCGACCGACTCACCGGTTACACCCGCAAAACTCGGGTCAGCGAGGCGTAAGGGAGATTGCGCGAGGACTGGGAGGCTACCCCTCCCAGTCCTCGACCCACTCGTCACCGTGAGGGTGAAAGACGGGAATGGCTCCGAGGGCGTGCACGAGGGCCGCGTCCTCACCCAGTGACTCTCGCCACAAGTTCGCCTCCGTCACGAGAGTGCCCACGGCGACAACGTTCGCCCCGAGCCGTCGAAGAAGCCGCAGAGCCGCGCCCGTGGACGCTCCGGTCGAGACCACGTCGTCCACGATGGCGACTCGGCGTCCCTCGACCGCAGCAATTCGGGCTCGATCAAACAGCAACCGCTGCTCCACCGCCGTGGTGATGGACCGCACCGGCTCGAACTCGGCGTCACTCAGGTGAATCTTCGGGGTCTTGTGAAGCACCACGTACTGATCCAGTCCCAAGGCCCGAGTGACCTCGATAGCGACCGGGATACCCATGGTCGCGACGGTCGCCACCACCTCAACGTTGAGCGGTTCGAGAAGAGCGGCGAGATCACGTCCGGCTCGCTCCAACACCGACACTCCTTGGTCCACGGTGATCAAGAGAGCCAGGGTCAGTTGATCGCTGAGGGGGACGAGGGGGAGTTCAAGTCGCTGGGAACCAATCTCGACGGAGTAGATATTCGTGTTCACCCCGCTGGATAATACTGAGGAGATGGCGTCAGAACCCCTTGCTCCGGATCTCATTCGACAGATGCTGAGTGTCGCACTCGACGAAGCCCGCAGCGGCTTAAAGGAAGGGGGCATTCCCATCGGCGCGGCCCTCTTTTCTCGCGATGGTCACCTTCTCGGCAGCGGCCACAACCGGCGAGTGCAGGACGACGACGCCTCGATTCACGCCGAAACGGACGCCTTTCGCCGAGCGGGTCGGCGCCGCCACTACCGCGACACCGTCATGGTGACCACGCTCTCGCCGTGTTGGTACTGCTCGGGTCTCATCCGTCAATTCCAGATCGGGGCCGTCGTGATCGGCGAGTCACGCACCTTCACGGGCGGTCACGACTGGTTGAGAGAACTCGGCGTCGAAGTCATTCTAGATC
>JAKBAZ010000041.1 GCA_021826255.1 Actinomycetes bacterium | reverse complement strand
GTCGCACTGAGGCTGGAGGACTTAGAGGTCCTGGTAGTGCTCGCGCCAAATCAAGCGGTAGAGCTTGATGCGCCGCGGGATGGAACGCAGTCCCGGGATGAAGGGCACGAGCACGAGCGCCGCGGTGAGGATCATCATGAGACCCCACACCAGGAAGTCCGCGCTCGCCGACGTGTTGAACGGGGAGACCTGGTACCAGAAGGTGTAGAGCCACAACCAGGCCTGACCCGGGTAGGAGTCCGTCTCGTTCATCATGCCCCACTGGGTTCCGAGCAAGTGACCCTTCTCGGCGAGACTCGCAAAGTAGGTCCCGTCGGAGAGAAAGAGCAGGGGCTTGGTGAAGTCGGTGGTGTAGAAACCCTTCGAGGTTTCGAGCGCCTGATCGAGAGCGCCCGAGCGAGCCATCTGGGTCAGACTGGTGATCATCACCGGGACCGGTCCGTCCTTCGCGGTGGGAACGACGACGCGGTCACCGGAGAAGGACATCTTGGAACTCACGTTGCCGTAGGCGCTCAGCCACGCGCTCTGGGTCGCACTAGACGCCCCGTTCCACTGGGCGAGCGCACTCGTCAGAGCGGGATTCGCCGGCTGACTCTCGAGGGGTGAGACCACGAAGTCCTTCGCCGTGTTGATGGGGATGTGCACGCCGAGCCAACTGGCCGGTGAGATGAATCCGAAGTGCTGAGACGTTCCGTTGGTGTTGTACGGCGCGCCGTAGCCGGCGACCGCGGAACTTCCGTTCAACTCGTTGTAGGCGGTCGTCGCGAAGTCGACCGGGTCCGCCTTCGACCACGTCTGGAGGGTGATGGCCTTGTCGTCGGGCGAACCAAAGGTGATCGACAGACCGAGCACCAGTACGAGGACGACGACGAGGGCAATGGTGCCCTCCTTGATGATGTCGTAGGGGGCGTAGCGTCCGGTGTACTCGGGAACGTCGACGTCGGGGTTGTAGCGCTTACTCACTGTCCGACCTCCGGGTTCTCCACGATGGGGGGCACGACGCCCTTGATGCGCACGAGAATCACGTGGAACGCCACGAGCGCGACCGCGACAATCGGCATCAAGACGATGTGCCACATCAACATCTGACCGAAGTTGAGGACGTTGAAGAACGCCCCGCCGCCGGTCGAGTTAATTCCGTCCTTGGCCTGGGTCGAGATCCACTGGGAGTCGAAGTTGGTCTGACTCAGGTAGCCGGTGAAGGCCGTGAGAATCGAGGCGAGGAAGGTGACGGCTCCCGTGACCCAGGTGAGGGTTCGTCCTCCCCGCCAAGCGGCCATGGCGAACTTGCCCCAGAGGTGGACGATCATCGCGAAGAAGAAGATCTCGACGCCCCACAGGTGCATGGAGTTGATGAAGTGTCCGACGCTCGAGACGTGCCACCACTGGGGCCCGAAGATGGCGAGGATGACGCCCGTCCCGATGACTTCGGCCATCGCCACCAGGGTCAACACGCCAAAGACGTAGATCCACGACGCGACGTAGGCCGGCTGGGTGTCGGGCAGAAGCTTCTCGGGGGGCAGGGTCCCCTCGACCCGCTTACGCAGGCGAGTGGTCCACTGACGGTCGATAGTCGTGCTCACTTTTCCTCCCCCTTGCGGTGCTTGCGGCCCGGAAAGGGCAAGACGAGCGCCGCGACGAACGCGACGACCATCAGGACCATCACGGTCAAGTTCGCCACCGACACGTCGATGACGTGCCAGTGGAGGTAGTGACCTGGATGGTTCAGATTGATAAGGGCGCCGAGCCCCCAGTCGAGTGACATACGTGAACCTCCTTCATCGACGAGTCTGGTGGAGGGTCACCGGGCGTCGATAGTGGAACCTTAGGGCCTAAGGTCACCGTGAGGAAATAATCACCGCAGTACTACTTTCAGTAGTTCCCGTAGAACCCCGTAGAACTACGCGGAGACGGGTACCGGTGGCGTCGAACTCTTCGACGGAGCGATGCCCACTTCGCGGTCGTGGGCGCTCTGGCGAAGGTGGAACTGAGTCACGCCGATGGTGAGCGAGATGGCGCCGGTGATGTGCAACTCCACGAGGAGAGCGGGCACGTGGGTGAGGTACTGGGTCACGCCGATGAGCGCTTGGGCGGCACTGATGAGAACGAGGCGACGTACCCCGGTCTGTAGGGGGCGTGGCGCAGCGCTGTTCCAGACACTCGCGAAGAGTCCCACCACGAGTCCGAGAAAGAGGGTGGCGGCCACCGAGTGGACCCAGGTCGCCGAGGAGAAGGCGAAGGGTAAGCGGCGCGCAATGAGTTGACCCGACGATCCGCCGGCGTGGGGTCCGGTGCCTGTCGCCCCGGTGCCGGTCACGAGGACGAGTCCGAAGGGGACCCAGAGGAGGCGGGCCAACCAGAGGAACTGTTGACTGCGCACCTCGCGGCGAGTGCCGGGCCCGTAGAGGTACTTCGAGCGGTGGTAGAGGACGGCACCGACCACGACCATCGAGAGCGAGAGAATCATGTGAAGCGAGACGAGCCAGGGATTGAGCTTGGAGTAGACGACGAAGGCTCCGAGCACGGCGTCGGCGACGATGCCGAGGATGAGAGTGCCCGAGAGAGTGATGAGGTCTCTCCGACGCGGGGTGCGCATCCAGGCGGCGATGAAGGTCAGTCCCGTCACGATGGTGAGCGCCCCGGTGACCATTCGGTTGGCGTACTCGATGAGGGGGTGAATACTCCAAGATCCCGAGACCCGGTGGGCGAAGCAGGTGGGCCAGTCCGGACAGCCCAGTCCCGATCCGGTCAATCGGACAGCCGCGCCGGTCAGGACGATCAGAATCATCGAGATGAACGAGGCCAGAGCGAACCAGCGAAAAACAGCCGGCGTGATCGAGCGTCGAGAAGTTGTCACCCCGACAGCCTAGAGAGAGCGCGCGACCCCTAAACTTGCGGGGATGTCCAGCGTCGCCCTGCCCACCACGTTTTCTCGTAGCGACGTCCTGAAGGGCTACGTCGCCCTGACGAAGCCTCGCATCATCGAGTTGCTCCTCGTCACCACGCTCCCGGCGATGGTCGTCGCCCAGCGGGGGATTCCCTCGTGGTCCCTCGTCGTGGCGACTCTCGTGGGGGGCACCCTCGCCGCGGGCGGGGCAAACGCCTACAACATGGTGATTGACCGGGACATCGACGCGCTGATGAACCGGACCAAGGGTCGACCCCTGGTGCGCGGGGTGATGAGCCCGCGATCAGCCGCAGTCTTCGCCAGTGCGTTGGAAGTCGTGGCCTTCGCCACCTTCGCCGTTTTCGTCAACCAGTTGTCGGCCTGGCTCGCCATGTCGGCGACCGCCTTCTACGTCGGGGTCTACACCCTCTGGCTCAAGCGACGCTCCAAGCAGAACATTGTGATCGGTGGCGCCGCTGGCGCGGTGCAGGTCCTGATTGGCTGGGCGGCCGTGACCGACTCTCTCACCTGGGCTCCGGTGCTGATGTTCCTCGTGATCTTCTTGTGGACCCCGCCCCACTTCTGGGCTCTCGCCGTGCGCTACCGGGACGACTACGAGGCGGCCAACGTCCCGATGATGCCAGTGGTGGCGTCGCTTCGGCGCACGACTCTCGAGATTCTCGTCTACTCCATCGTCATGTGGGCCCTCACGGTCCTCATTGGTCCGGCCGCCCACCTCGGGGCGGTCTACGCTCTCTCGGCGGCCGTCTTGGGGGGAGCCTTCACCGCGATGGCTCTCCAGCTCTACCGGCACGCCCGCCGAGGTACGGCCGACGTCGCCGAGGCGATGCGGCTCTTTCATTACTCGATCACCTACCTGACGGCCCTCTTCGTGATGATGGCGGTAGACGTCCTTGTCCGTCACCACTGAGTCCGACGCCACCGAGTCGCCTCGCGGCGGTCGGGGTCGTCCCTCGCCCATGATGTTCGTCTCCCTGGGTATTGGGGGAGTTCTTGCAGTGACTCTGATCGTGGTGATGTCGGTGTTGACTGGTGGCAAGGTGACGAGCGCCAACGTGCCGCCCCCGGCCCTCGTGGGAAAGACGGTGAGCGCCCAAACGATTCCCTCGCTAACGGGGGGCTCGACGGTGACTCCGTGGAAGTTCGGACACCCCACCGCGTTGTTGTTCTTCGCCTCCTGGTGTGAACCGTGCAAGACGGAGTTGCCCCACATCGCCGACTACCTCGCCCACCACTCGACGAACGGGGTTCAGGTCGTCGCCGTCGACTCCGAGGTGGGTCAGTCCGACTCTCCGACGAACGCACTGGCCATGCTGCGTCGCTACCACCTGAACGTGGCGACGATGGCCGACGCCAAGGGCGTGATGGTGAATGAATTCGGCCTGAACGCCCTCCCCGATTCGGCCTTCGTGAACGCCAAGGGTCGGGTGACCTGGCTCAACATCGGACCGATTTCGGTGAGTGCGTTCGCGCAGCGCCTGGCTCAGGCGCAGGGGTAGTCGCCTAGTCGAATCGGAAGCTCTTCGTGGCGAGCGCGGGAGCCGCTATCGCCCACGCGACGAGCGAGATCCAGTCACCCCCACTCGGCAGGTGACCCGCGCCGAGGAGTCGGTGCAGGGAGTCGGCGAGCGCCCCGGTCGGTAGCCACGTGGCGGCCGAGCGCACTGGTGCGGGCAGGCTGGTGAGGGGTACGACGATTCCCGAACCGAGGAGCAGAACGAGGTAGAGCCCGTTCGTCGCGGCCAGATTGACCTCGGCGCGAAGAGTCCCCGCGAGAACCAGCCCGATCCCGGCGCAACCGAGAGTGCCGAGAATGATGACACCGACGACGCTGGGGGTGTCGAGAGCCCCCGAATGGGGCCGCCAACCGAGGGCTAGGGCTACGCCGGAGAGAATCACGATCTGGATGGCCTCGGTAACGAGCACCGCGACGACTTTGGCGCCAATGAGACGCGGTCGCCCGAGCGGGGTCACGTGGAGTCGTCGTAACACCCCGTAAGTGCGCTCAAAACCGGTGGCGATCGAGAGCGCAACGAGGGAGGTCGACATGACGGCGAGAGCCCACATCCCGGGGGCGAGGTAGGCGACTCGACCCCCCGCGGGTGCGCTCAACACTCTCGTACGAGAGAAGAAGACGAGGAGCACGACGGGAATCACGACGGTGAGCAGGAGCGTCTCGCCCCGGCGGAGCGTCATGCGCACCTCGGCGCGTACCTGAGCGAGCAAAGCGTTCACGACTCCCCCCGGCGCTGATCGGCAATCAGGTCGAGATAGCGCTCCTCGAGACTGGCCGAGGTGCGAAGGGCTCGTAGCGTGAGGCCCGCTCCCGCGAGGGCCGCACTGACGCGGGCGATGGCTTCGTTCGTGGGAGCGGTGCGGACCGTCACGACCGGACCCTCCACCTCCACCTCGACGCCGAGCGCTCGAGAGAGCGAGTCGGCGTTCGCGACACCGTCTACTTCAAGTACGACGACCTCGCTCGCCCCGAGGCTCGAGGGGGTCCCGGTGGCGACGACCCGACCCCGGTGCACGACGACGAGATCGTCGGCGAGGAGTTCGGCCTCGCGAAGTTCGTGGGTCGTCAAGATGACGGCGCACCCCCGGTCCCGTTCGGCCCGAATGATGTCGCGCACGACGCGGCGACCTTCGGGGTCGACCGCGGTCGTGGGTTCGTCGAGGACGAGGACCTTGGGTCGTCCCACCAGCGCGAGCGCCAGGGCGGTCCGCTGTTGCTCGCCGCCGCTCAAACGTCGCCAGGCGGTGTTGCGACACCGTGTCAGGTCGAGCGCCTCGAGGAGTTCCTCGAGGCGTCGGGGTTCGGGGTAGTAGGACGCGGTGAGTGAGAGCACCTGGGCGGGGGTCATGGGGAACCAGACCCCGCCGCGCTGGAGGAGAGCTCCGGTGCGGGCCACGACGGCGCCGTGATCTCTCACCGGGTCGAGTCCGTGCACGCGAACCGTTCCCTCGTGGGGGGATCGAAAGCCGAGGAGAGTCTCCACGAGGGTTGTCTTGCCGGCCCCGTTGGGGCCGAGCAGGGCGAGAATCCGACCGTAGTCGACCCCGAGGCTCACCCCGGCGAGGGCTTCGAGGGTGCCGTAGCGCACGCGGAGAGTGTCGATGGCAACGGCGCGACTCACGAGGTATCAACCTAGACGCTGACCCGAGCCCCACAACACGCCTCGGTAGGCTGGCGGCATGATTGATCTGGTCCAACTGCGTCGGGAACCTGATGAGGTGGGGGCCGCTCTGGCTCGTCGCGGCGTGGACGAGTCCAGTGTGCGCGAGGTCGTCGCCCTCGACGTTGAGCACCGTCGTCTCCTCCAAGAGGCCGAGTCCCTGCGGGCCCGGGTGAAGGAACTCTCGCGTCGAGTCGGTGAGGCCCGAAAGAATAAAGAGGCGGATGCCGACCAGCTCCAGAGCGAGGCCCGCGAGCTCTCCGACCTCGAACGAGAGGCGCGACAGCGCTGCGACGAGGTGGGCGAGAATCTGCGAGCGCGCCTCCTCCAACTGCCCAATGTGCCGTCACCGGAGACCCCCGACGGACGGGACGAGAACGACAACGTCGAGGTTCGCCGTTGGTGGCCGGGGATGGAGGATGATCAGCCCCCCGTCGAGTACGCCGAGTGGCAGCGCCGTCCCCACTGGGACGTGGCGATGGATCTTGGGATACTCGACCTCGAGACCGGGGCAAAACTGGCGGGATCGATGTTTCCGTTGTTTCGAGGCGACGGTGCGAGACTTTTGCGGGCCCTCACGGCCTTCGCTCTGGACCGACACCGGGACGCCTACGAAGAGATTCGCCCCCCGAGTGTGGCTCTCACGGAGACGATGATGTCGACCGGGCACCTGCCCAAGTCCGCCGACGACATGTACGAGATTCCCCGAGACGACCTGTGGTTAATTCCGACGGCCGAGGTGCCCCTGACGTCACTTCGCCGGGGGGAGATTCTTGATCCCGACCAGCTGCCGCTTCGCTACACGGCGGCCACCGCGTGTTTTCGTCGAGAGGCCGGAGCCGCCGGACGCGACACGCGGGGTCTCTTACGAGTGCACGAGTTCGACAAGGTGGAACTCTTCGCTTACTGTCACCCCGATCACTGGCGTGAAGCCTTCGACGACGTGCTCGCTCGCGCCGAGGGTCTGCTAAGAGCACTCCGGCTCACCTACCGAGTCCTCGACCTGTGCGCGGGGGACCTCGGGACCTCCTCGGCGCGTACCGTCGACCTCGAGGTGTACTCGCCCGGGGTCGATCGTTGGCTCGAGGTGTCCTCAGTGAGTTGGTTCCGGGACTTTCAGGCTCGACGAGCCAACGTTCGGTTCCGCGAGGGTGATTCCACTCGGTTCGTGAACACGGTCAACGGCTCGGCTCTGGCCTGGGCCCGGATCTGGGCCGCGCTCGTGGAGACCGGTCGTCGCCCCGACGGTTCGGTGGAGATTCCCGAGGTGCTCTCGGGGTACCTCGGCGGACAGCGAGTTATCGAGGCGCGGGCGTAGCTTCTAGGCGATACCCCACGCCCCGAATGGTGGTGAGCAGTCGGGGGTTCTTCGGATCTGATTCGATGAGGGAACGTAACCGTTTGACGTGGACGTCCAACGTCTTCGTGTCCCCAACGTAGTCGCTGCCCCAGACGCGGTCGATTAACACGTCGCGAGTAAGGACGCGACCGGGGTTCTCCATCAAGAGGGAGAGGAGGGCGAACTCCTTCTTGCGCAACTTCACCTCCGCGCCGTCAACGAAACAACGGCGCGCGTCGAGGTCGAGGCGCAGCACGTCGTATTCGAGCACCTCGTCACTCTCGACCGGCGAGTGACGAGGTGTTTCGCGACGTCGCAGCACGGCCCGAATGCGCGCCACGAGCTCGCGCAGACGGTAGGGCTTGGTGACGTAGTCGTCGGCCCCGATCTCGAGGAGAAGGACGGTGTCGACCTCCTCACCCTTGGCCGACACGATGATGATGGGTACCTCGGAGGTCGCGCGAATACTGCGGCACACGTCGAGTCCGGACATCTTGGGCAACATCAAGTCGAGTAACACAATGTCGTAGGTGCGCTGGCGAAACAGCTCGAGGGCGTCGTGGCCGTCACGTGCCACGTCGACCTGGAACCCCTCGCGGGCCAGACCGACCTGCAGGGCGTCAACGAAGGACTCTTCGTCCTCGACGAGAAGAACTGAGGTGTCGGGACTCATTGACCCACCGGGAGTTCCAGGGTGAAGGTTGACCCCTCACCCTCGCGAGAGTCGACGAGAACTCGTCCACCGTGATTCTGTGCCACGTGGCGAACAATACTCAGTCCGAGTCCGGTTCCGCCGGTGGCCCGCGCGCGACCCGGGTCCACGCGGTAGAAACGCTCGAAGATACGGTCGAGGTCCTTCGCCGGAATTCCGGGCCCCGAGTCGGAGATGGCGATGCGCACGGGCGCCGAGAGAGGGGAGACCTCGTCGGGGGTTTGGGTCACCCGGACGCTCACCGTGGAGTCGGCGGGGGAGTAGACGACGGCGTTTTCGAGCAGCGCCTGGAGGGCCGAAACCAACTGGCGTCGATCGCCTCCCACGACGTAGCCCCGCTCGGGTTCGTCGAAGTGGATGCTCACCGAGTGTTGATCAGCGGCAGTCCGAATGCGTTCGATGGCTTCGGCGACGATCAAAGAGACGGGAATCGGTTCGCGCACCGGGGACCCCTCGCCCTCGATGCGGGAGAGATCGAGGAGGTCTTCGATAATCCGGTTGACCCGAAACGCCTCGTGGTAGATACGTTCGGCCAGACGCTTCGCAACGGCGGCGTCCGTCTCGTACTGGAGAGTCTCGGCGAGTAGGCCCATCGCCCCCATGGGGGTCTTCAGCTCGTGGGAGACGTTGGCGATGAAGTCTCGCCGAATCTCTTCCAGGCGCCGTCGCTCCGAGGTGTCCTCGATCAGGGCCACTACGCCGAGGGGCCGACGACCGTCGTCGATGACGGCGGAGCGGATGTGCAAACTGCGCTTAGGGGGTCCGTAAATGTCGAGGTCCCGCTCGGCGACTCCGTTGGACCAGGCCTCACCCAGGGACTCGGTGACCGCCTGCGCGGCTAACGCGTCACCGTACCGCGAGGCCATGAGGGCTTCGGCCTGGGGATTGCGGTACAAAACGTCACCCCCCTCGTTGACGAGTACGACTCC